>NZ_BFAZ01000027.1 GCF_003114815.1 Leptospira ellinghausenii | reverse complement strand
TTATAACTTGTTTTTTATAGCAATTTAGATGTAAAAATATAAATATTACAATTAATATACTAATAGTATTTTTCATTTATTTTCTCCTTTTACTTTGCCATTACGCATAACGAACTAGCCTTCCCGAAGTTGTCCGACCCTGAGTCCCGACGGGACGTTAGGGACTGGCACGTAGTTTGCGAATGCAAACGAGTGACAGGAGGACAATTTGCCGGAGGCCGAGCGAGGCCGTGAGTGCCGAAGCGTAGCGGGAAGGTGCTGTTATGCGACGTTTTTTCCTAATCCAATAAGTTACTTAAATACTCTTTATACATTTCTTCACCTAAATAATTAAATGCTATCTCGCCTCCAAATCCTTCTGAAACGATTTTATTTAATTTTAAATACTCTAATGAATCTTTGTTTACATTGGACTTCATTATATCATAAGGAATTTCGTTTTTGTGGTAATCAAATATTCTATTTAAAGCTTCCAAGATTTTCTTATTCGAGTTAATTTTTTCTTTGAGAGAGATTTTCCTTTCTGTGTTTTCATTTTCTCTAATTTTATTTTTTGTATTTTTTTCGGTAACTTTTAAATTGTTTGCAATTAAAGTATCCCTCTCCTTTTTTAGATTTTCAATTTCTTTGTCTTTTTCGGTTATGAGGTTATTAATTAGATCTTTTGATTTTTGTATTTCGATTCTTACTTTTACAGATTCATCTAGTGTTAATAATTCATTTCGTTCTGCATTATTTCTTATCATTTTTTTTAAAATGTCAAATTTTAACCAAAGCCAATAGGCTGATATTGAAGCCAATGGATAGATCGCTAAAATTAATAATGCTGATATTATTGGATAAGCTGTTAAATTTAATTTATCAGATTGATAAATTTCAATATATTCTATTCTGTCTTCAAAATCGTAATATTCTCCTTGGCCAAATATTGCGTATAATATTTTCCAATTCCAGGTTATCCAAGAAAGAATAAGTGATCCAAATAATGGACTGACGCTTCTTTCGGCAATTACAGAGTTAATTGAGTTTTTGATTTCATCTAGTATATTCATTATTTTATTTTTAATAAATTCAGTTTAAAATGTCGCATAACGAACTAGGCTTTCCGAAGTTGTCCGACCCTGAGTCCCAACGGGACGTTAGGG
>NZ_BFAZ01000026.1 GCF_003114815.1 Leptospira ellinghausenii | reverse complement strand
GAGGGCTAAGAACAAACCCCACAAAATCACAATTTCCATCACCTAATCAAAAGAACGATGTATCTTCACGTTCCCCCAAACTCTTATTCCAAAAACCCTCAAATATCTACCCTTCTAGACCCCTAGATTCTCCAGAAATCTACAATCATTATGCATTGAAGACCTTAAAGATCCTAAAAAATCTTTTCCCGAAGAAATGCAATTGTGCAGAAACATCTAACCTACTCTTTCTTAGAGTAAAGAATCGGGAAACTGTCGCTAGGTGTAACCTTTGTCATAAACAAATATCCATAACTGCCCATACTCCCTTCCAAAGCTTCAAACTTCCAGTGGCATATATTAGTTATATTTTGCAGGACATGATTTTGCAATACCCGAAGGTTATGACCTCAACGGAGATAAGTAGAAAGCTAAACCTTTCCTACAAATCGAGTTACCTTCTTAAAAAGAAACTACAGGTTTTGTTCAGTATCCTTAATAAAGGACTCCAAGAACAACTTTTTGAGGAATTAGAACAATTCGGGAATGTTAATAGTTCAGGAAAATTAAATAATGCGGAAAAGGATAACATAAAGGAAGGTTCACCCAATAAAAATGGGGTTCCTATCGCTGTAGCGGACTCTGTAGTCCTCTATTCTTCTTCCCTTAGAGCAAACAAACATAGATCCAGAAGATACAAAACTGGTACTGCCTCAATTTATCTTTCTAATTCGTTAGGTGGGGGCCAGTGCGGGACGTTGGTTCACACAGTTGGCATAAACGGAGGAATGACTTTCTACAAAAGCATACCACTAAGCAACCAACACTACTTAGAAAAGGATCTAGATGAAAAAATTCCAAAGAATGTAACCTTATACACTGATGAAGGCTATGGGTTCTTATGGGACAGGCCCAATCATAAATCCGTCAATCACTCCAAAAAGAGCAATGACCCAAGATACAATTTATCTAGGGAACGTTGGGTGACTAAGGAGGGTGTGAGTTCCAATGGGGCTGAAGCTCGCAATAATATCCTCAAACAGTCTTTCCGAAGCTATGGGTATGTAAGCCCGAAATGGTCGCAGGTCTACTTAGATGAAATTAGTTTCCTAGGGAACGTTAGATTTGCCCCTGAGTTAAGGTCGATTCTTTTGGGTGGGGAGGAAAAGGACTTTTGTGGTTTGTTCAGATCCGATGCTCGAAGGCCGTACCACCCCTTCCCACACACTAGACCACACACAACC
>NZ_BFAZ01000025.1 GCF_003114815.1 Leptospira ellinghausenii | reverse complement strand
GAAATGGTCGCAGGTCTACTTAGATGAAATTAGTTTCCTAGGGAACGTTAGATTTGCCCCTGAGTTAAGGTCGATTCTTTTGGGTGGGGAGGAAAAGGACTTTTGTGGTTTGTTCAGATCCGATGCTCGAAGGCCGTACCACCCCTTCCCACACACTAGACCACACACAACCCTTCCTCCCTCCTCAAAACCTAAAAAACTCAAACCCTATAAAACTTATCTTAACCCTCTCAAACAATCCCCCGAGCTTGATCGAATCTATGCGACAAAAACTCTAACGATACTCTCAAAGCTATTTCCTAAGTCCTGCAATTGCTCAAACCCTAATTTAGTTTTCCACAAATTCAAATCACGTCCGACAATAGCACGTTGTTCTAATTGTTATAAACAGGTTTCAATTACTTCTAACACACCATTGGATAGATTCAAGTTACCTCTATCTTATTTTTCATATATATTAGAGAATCAAATCCTGAGTTATCCCAAGTCAGTTACCTCATCAGAAATTTCTAGAAAGTTAAATTTACCAATTAAGTCTAGTTATATGCTCAAACGTAGAATCCAAATCTTTTGTTCATTACTCAATGAGAAACTCAAGGAACAAATGTATAATGAACTCAATGAGCATTACAAAAAGAATCCAATTACACTTCCAAAAGAAGGAAGTTACAAAGAGATAGCGAAGGAAAACCCCATTTCTATTGCTGATTCTGTGATTTTATTCAGTTCAAGTTTACGAGCTAACTCTTCCCGTTCTAGACGTTATAACACAGGAACGAGTTCCATTTATCTTTCTAATTCGATCGGCGGGGAACAGAAAGGGGTTCTTTGCCATACGACTGGAGTCGTCGGCAAGTGGACATTCTATGAGTCCTTACCTCTTGCTAACAGTTATTATCTTCAAAAAGATTTAGAATCCAAAATTCCTAAGAGTGCAATCCTTTGGACAGATCAAGGTTATGAATTTTTGTGGGATTATAAGAACCATAAATCAGTGAATCACTCAAAGCGAAGTAATGACCCTCGGTATAATATGTCGAGACACCGTTGGGTAACAGAACAATCTGTCACTTCGAATGGTGCAGAGGCAAGAAACGCACTCATTAAGGCTAGTTTCAAAGCTTTTGGCTATGTAAGTCCTAAGTGGTCAAAATGTTATTTGGATGAATATAGTTTTCTTGGAAATGTAAGATTCGCTGAACCTTTGATGGAGCTTCTAACTGGGACTAGTGTGTGTGATGTAGAAAAGTTCT
>NZ_BFAZ01000024.1 GCF_003114815.1 Leptospira ellinghausenii | reverse complement strand
TTCTCTTAATCCAAGTTCCATTTGGATTTTATTCGGAAGATCAATTAATAAACTTTGATAATATTCATGAATTTTAGTTATCATAATTATTATATAAATGGTTTACTTCGCATAACAGCACCTTAACGCTTCGCTTCGGCACTAGGCCTCGCTCGGTCTGCGACACATAGGCTTTCTGTCACTCGTTTGCATACGCAAGCTACGTGCCAGTCCCTAACGTCCCGTTCGGGACTCAGGGTCAGCCTACGTCGTTAAGGCTAGTTCGTTATACGCAATTTGAAAAACAAATATTATAATATATGCTAAAAAAGAAAGAGATTATAATAATTTTCATATTAATAATAAATTTTTGGAATGGCACTTACTCAAAAGAAAATAAAAAAAATGGATACGGATATATTGTCGCAAGCGGTGGGCTAAATGTAAGGGAATTACCAAACCTACATTCAAAAATCATTTACAACATCGAATATGGTGAGAAAATTTATTGGTCAAAAGAAAGTAAATTAGAAAAACCAATAATTATCTCAGGAATTTCAGGTAATTGGGTATCAGTAAAATTTAATAAAAAAGTCGGATATGTTTTCGATGGATATCTTGTTCCCATAATACCTCCAGAAGAAGATTCAAATGATATTGAAGATTACTTAAACAGTAATTTCAAAATAATCTCAACTCGATTTGAGCCAGAATTTCTAATCAAAGATGAAGATAATTTAGAATCTAATTCAAAAAATGAAAAGAAATTCTCTAAAAGAAGAATCATAGAATACGAAAATAAACTAACCTTTTTTACTCTAGATGAACACAGAGAAAATGGAATGCGCTGTTTACAATCAACTAAACTTTCTTTACAAGAATTATATCTCATTTCTACAAAATTTTTTCCTTTTTCAACTATGAATATTAATGATTCTATTGTCTCGAACCTAGTTTCAGGTAAACCTATTACAGAATTAAAAATTCCTTTCGAATCTATAAGCGAAAAAAAATATACAATTCTTATCAATAAAATAAGTTTAAATTATTATCTAAACGGAAAGCCAAGTAATAAATCCTTGGATGGAAATTTTATCTATACTGATTACGACTCACCATTAAATTCGTTAGGTATTTTCTCAAAACCAAAACCGACAATATGTTTTGGATTTGTTGTATAAATTCAAACTGCGTATAACAGCACCTTCCCGCTTCGCTTCGGCACTTCAGCCTCGCTCGGGCTGCGCCAAATTGTCCTCCTGTCACTCGCTTGCATACGCAAGCTACGTGCCAGTCCCTAACGTCCCGTTCCGGGACTCAGGGTCGGACAACTTCGGGAAGGCTAGTTCGTTATACGAAATCGCGAAACAATTATCATAAGGA
>NZ_BFAZ01000023.1 GCF_003114815.1 Leptospira ellinghausenii | reverse complement strand
AAAAAGTCTGTTCTTTCACTTTTGACAATCATCAATGATATATTGGATGTTTCCAAGTTAGAAAATCATAAATTAGAAATTATTCCTACTGAAACAAATGTATATAAACTTTGTCGAGACATCCAGTTATTGTTCCAATCAGATGTGATTGAAAAAAATCTAAAATTTAATTTAGATTTCACGATTGATAGATACTATTCCAGTTCAGATGAAAACGCAATTTTACTGACCTAAATTAAGCTAATACTCCGAGCCGAAAATGGAGATTAGAGATGGAAAAACAAGTAAGAGAAAGACGTACGTTCAAAGCGGATGACAAGATAGGCATCATCCGAAAACACCTATTAAAATCAAAGTTGGTAGACACCTGTGATGAATATCGGATTCATCCAACCATGATGCAAAATTGGTTAAAAATAGTATTGGAAGCAGGACGCGAAGCATTGGCTGGGTCGAATCAAAAAGAATCCAATGAAAACAAGAAACTGATAGAAAAGTATGAAAAGGAACTGGAGAGGAAAAACAGAATCATAGCCGAACTCACAGGGGAGATCATCGACCTAAAAAAAGAAGCTGGGGAGCTCTGACAGGATTACATGTCTCGACTGCATTAAAGCATGAGATTGTAAATACCTTAGATCGGCTGAAAGAGGCGTCAGGTCTCCCCATCAAATACCTGTGTAGTAAAATAGATGTAAATCCAGGCAAGTTAACTGTGTGGAGAAAATGTAAAAACAAATCACCAAAGAAAGTAATTCCAAAATCGCATTGGATAACACCAGAGGAACGAAAGGCAGTTGAAGATTACAAACGAAATCATCCATTCAAAGGATATGTTCTTTTGGCATGGATGATGATTGATGAAAACATAGCATATATGTCTCCTTCTAGTGTATATCGCATTCTTGTGGACTGTGGTTTAAACCGCAGATGGCAAAAGCCCTTGGGAGATTCAAAGAAAACAGGTTTTGATCAACCTAAAGCTATTCATGAACACTGGCATATGGACATATCATATATCAATTTTAAAGGGAGTTTTGTTTATTTGATATCAGTGTTAGACGGTTTTTCACGTGCAGTCCTTGCTTGGTCAATCAGTACCCGAATGGAGTCACTTGATACACAGTTAGTTTTATGGGATGCATGCGACAAATGGCTTGGAGGCGACAAGTTTTTAGCGGTTCGTCTTATAACTGACAATGGATCTCAATTCTTGACTAAGGAATTCAAACAAATTTTGAAAGAATTTTCTATCCATAATGTTCGGACTTCTGTAAATCATCCTCAGTCCAACGGGAAACTAGAAAGATTTCATGGAACCATTAAGACTGAGTTAATCCGTGAAATACCAATGTATTCACTCGAACAAATTAGAGAAGAAGTTGGTAAATGGATTGAAGAATACAATTCGCTAAGACTTCATTCTGCAATCGGTTACGTAACA
>NZ_BFAZ01000022.1 GCF_003114815.1 Leptospira ellinghausenii | reverse complement strand
CTAGTTCGTTATGCGTAATGGCAAAGTAAAAGGAGAAAATAAATGAAAAATACTATTAGTATATTAATTGTAATATTTATATTTTTACATCTAAATTGCTATAAAAAACAAGTTATAAATGCATGTAGTTCAAAATCTAATGTTAATTACTATACTAATTCATCAAAAATATTAGATCTCACTTTTGATAATAAAAATATTATATTTATTTTTCCAAAGTATGATAACATAACAGATTTTTACAATGGACTTGCACAAGTAGAATTTAAAGGAAAAGTAGGATTCATCAATGAACAAGGACTAGAAATTATTGAAATTAAATATGACGCTGCATCTCAATTAGACAATTCAAATACTATCAGTGCCTTACAAAATAATAAATATTATATAATAAACGATAAAGGCGAATTTGTTACTACTCAGACTTTTGAAAAATTATCCGGATTTCAAGACAATGTTGCTTCCTTTAAACTCGATGATAAATTTGGAATAATTGATTATTCTGGAAAAATTATACTTGAACCTACTTACGATTTTATAAGCTCATTTTCCGAAGGATTAGCTTCATTTACCGAAAATGGAAAACAAGGTTTAATTGATACACTTGGAAATATCAAAATGAATCCCGAATATGACAGCATAAGTGGCTTTCGAAACGGATATTCTATTGTAGAAAAAAACAAAAAATATGGAGCCATCGATAAAAAAGGAAAAATAGTATACGATATAAAATACGATTCACTGACAATATTAAATGATAATTTTGCTAAAATCTACGTAAATGGGAAATACATAGTCATCAGAAAAAATGGTGAAAGATTTACTGAATACTTTTCCGACTCATATACTTCATTTAATAATGGAATCTTATTAATGAAAGACTCTAACAATTATACAAGATTCGTAAATTTGACAGGAAAGTTAATAAATGACATTCGTTACCATTCAGCAGAAAATTTCAGAGAAGGCTTTGCACGTGTATCGAATGGTATACAATGGGGACTAATAGATACAAGCGGCAAGCAAATAGTTGATTTTAAGTTTGATGAGATTGATACCTTTCATGAAGGTCTAGCTCCCTTTCGCATTAATAAAAAATGGGGGTTCATTAACACAAAAGGAGAAATAGCAATAGATGCTTATTACGATGCTGTTAGTAACTTTAAAAAAGGAATTGCACCTGTAAAACTTTATAATAAATGGGGGTTCATAGACTTGAATAACCAATTAATAATAGAGCCAATATTCGAATCAGAACATTTCACATCACAAGAACATTTCGTAGTAGGTTTAAATGGATTATACGGAATAATCAATTTTAAAAAATGCTTAAATTAACAATGCACTTCTTATTTTTGCCACTACGCATAACAGCGTCTTTCCGCTTCGCTTCGGCACTAGGCCTCGCTCGGCCTGTGGCAAATTGTCCTCCTGGCATTCGCCTTGCTTCCGCAAGCTACATGCCAGTCCCTAACGTCCCGTTGGGACTCAGGGTCGGACAACTTCGGAAAGCCTAGTTCGTTA
>NZ_BFAZ01000020.1 GCF_003114815.1 Leptospira ellinghausenii | reverse complement strand
GTTTTCATCTGAACTGGAATATTTTCATTTTGAATCAGTAGAATTTTTCTTTCTTCCGTGAACTATCAAAGTAGTAGAACTGTAAAAAATATTTATGTTTGTATATTCATAGTCGATTGCAGTAATAATTTCTATACCGTTTTTAATCGCAATAGAGTGAGGACTTATATTTCCTAGACAAACTAAAGATAGGTAGCACCGAGCCGTAGAACTAGCGGTCAACTCACCTTGTGGAATAGGAAAAACCGTGTGTATGGTTGTATAGTCATTGTAAACAAATGCTCCTCCTCCTCCTGGAGGAACTGCAACACAAGCATTCATTGAAATCAGGATAATTACAAAACATTTTTTGATCATTTTTTTACTCTTTTCTATATTTTTACGGATGTCGTATAACGAACTAGACTTACCGAAGTCCTCCGACCCTGAGTCCCGGAAACGGGACGTTAGGGACTGGCATGTAGCTTGCGTAAGCAAGGCGAATGCCAGGAGGAGGATTTGGCGAAGCCCGAGCGAGGCCTAGTGCCGAAGCGAAGCGGTAAGTTGCAGTTATGCGAAGGATTTTTATGGATTATTGAGATTTTCCAATTTCTAATATAAAGCATTCTAACATAAGTGTAGTTTTTTCATTTTTGTTTGAATCGCTAATTGAAATCACATCAAAAGTGATAACTTTACCATTTGAAAAAGTTGCTTTTAATTTACAACATCCATCGTATTCATAAATTCCATTAGATAAATCTGAATCTTTGTGATTTCCAGATTCATCGTAAATATCTCGGATAAAAGTATTATCATCATTAAAAGTGAAAATAGCATTTGGAGAATCATAGTAAAGTGGCCATGTGCCGACAATATTAAAAGGTTTTTTATTGTAAGAAAAGGAAATATTATTTATCTTTTTAAGATATTTACTAGAAGCAAAACCAATTTTTGTGAAATTATATTCAACTTTATAAAAAGAGAATAATTCTCCATTCACTAATGCTTTTTCAATCGTCTCTTCCAAGAAACTAACTTGGTCACATTTATTTATTCTAGCTATAATTGGGGAATCAAGAGCGGGTTTTTCTCTTAAGTTTAGTACTGAAGCTGTATTACTCAAAAGTGTATCTTTTGAGTAAGGAGAACTTGTTTTTTTAGCTATATTTTCAGTTTGTTCTTTGTTACAAAATGAAATAAGTAAGCAAAGTATTATTAATTTCTTCATAAATTCCTGTTTGTTAAATAATAATTTTGAAAATCTTTCGCATAACGAACTAGGCTTTCCGAAGTTGTCCGACCCTGAGTCCCGAAGGGACGTTAGGGACTGGCATGTAGCTTGCGTAAGCAAGGCGAATGCCAGGAGGACAATTTGCCGCAGGCCGAGCGAGGCCGTAAGTGCCGAAGCGAAGCGGAAAGGCGCTGTTAAGCGCAGTTACTTACTTATTTATTAAAGTCCGCATCCGAATGAACTTGCTAATGCACAAACAACACTGCATTGCGTGTATGAATTTTTGCAAAATTCTGTCTGTTTTTTCTCATAATTAGTGCAATCGCTATAGTATACGATTTGGGTAGCCGCACATGCCTTTTTATCTTTCTTTGAATTATTTTCATTATCGTCAAAAAGTATAGAACAACAAAAAGTCAGAAAAGAAATTGCTAAAATTTTATATATTTTCATTTGTTAAGTGTAAATTGTATCCATTAGAAATAAGTTTATTGTAAGCAGAAATTATACTCTCTGGTATGATTGTGTGAGTTTGGAAACCTAATTTTGGATATAAAATAATACGGTGAAGATCGCCAACAATTTCATTGATAATCATAAATAGATTAATATGGGAATGCGGAGCATCAATTAAACTATAATCTGGAGAAGAGATATGAAATTCAATATCAGGCCATTGTTTAAGTAGAGCTTGTTTAATTCGTAGAGTCATAGAAGGTTTCTGAATAGCAATTATCGAATTTATTGTTAACTTATAATCCTGTAGTAATTTTTTTGAGAATTGGATGTTCTCTCCAGTATTAGTTGATTTGTTCTCCACGAAAATGTGTTCTTTTGGAATTTCATTCTGCAAAGCAATTTGCGCAAAAGTTTCTGCTTCAGAGTTAGGGAAAATATTTTTAGTAAAAAAGTTCAAACCTCCAGAGAATAGAATTCGATTAGCGAGTTTTTTTTTATAAAGGTCAACCGCATAATGCGCAACTCTGATATCATGACTACAGAGAACAAAAATCAGATCGGTTTTTGGTAAATAGTCTTTTACGTGAAGAAATTCCCAGATTAATGAAGCAGCTTCTAAATCTTCTTTTGTAATATTTTTATGATCTTTTATGAGCATATTTTAAGTAATTGCGCTTAACGAACTAGACTAACCGACGTAGGCTGACCCTGAGTCCCAACGGGACGTTAGGGACTGGCACGGAGTTTGCGGATGCAAACGAGTGACAGAAAGCCTATGTGTCGCAGACCAAGCGAGGGCGAAGTCCCGAAGCGCAGCGGTTAGTTGCTGTTATGCGCTGGAGACAAGTCTAAAAAGGATTCCCGATTTTATTCTTTAAAAATTGTAAGAAATTCTTTCGGACTTAAAGGTTTAATTTCTCCACCTGGATAATCTTTTTTATTTCTAGTGATAATGTATTTAATCTTTTTTGATTTTGCTGCAAAATATTGAATTGAATCTTCAAAATCCTTTATTGAAGAATTTAATCCAAGATCGATAATTTTTTCGTCAATTGGAATTATTTCTATAATAGTTTTGAATTCTTTAATTAATGCTCTAGCAGATTTTTCATTTGTATACTTTGCCAGGATATAGAAAATATTCCAAATAATTAGTGAAGAAATATATCCCTTAATTTTTTTATTTTCTATTAGTGAAATCAGCTCTACAGATTCCTGAAAGAAAGGTTCTCTTGCATATAGATAGTCTATAATAACATCAGAATCTAGGTAAACATTCTGAATCATTTGTATTTCTTTTCGAGAAAATGAGCTATATCATTTTTAATATCAATTTCTTTTTTACCCTTTAGTATTCCTGCTAATTTTTTTGTCACAGGCGGGAGATTCTCTTCATTAGATGAGATTTTTGAAGAAATTCCGCCTAGATAGTCTTCTATCAGTTTAGATAAACTTTTATTTCTCTGCTTAGCAAATTCCTTTGCTTGCTTTATTATTTTGTCATCTAGAGATAGTGTAAGTTTAGTATTCATACGGAAACACCTATACGTATAATATTGTATTTAGTTTACGTGTCTGTCAATCTTTACTTTTCTCTAAATAATGGATTTTTTAGTCTTTTTTTCTGGTTCTAGAAATGATTTTGTCTCTTGCGCATAACGAACTAGCCTTCCCGAAGTTGTCCGACCCTGAGTCCCGTTAACGGGACGTTAGGGACTGGCACGTAGTTTGCGAATGCAAACGAGTGACAGGAGGACAATTTGGCGCAGCCCGAGCGAGGCCTTGTGCCGAAGCGTAGCGGGAAGGTGCTGTTATACGAAGATTTGCTTATTCAATTTTATTATAACCAAAGCGTCTTTTGAATGCTAGAGTTAAAGAAAAAATTGAAAAATATGTGGCCCCTGATAGAATTATCAAAAATATTTTTTCAAATGAGATGTTATTAATTTTTAAAGATAGTTTAAAATCAGATAAAAAACAATTTTTTGTAATTTCTATTGGTGAAAATAAATTTGCGATTGTTTGTTTTTCACAAGGGTTGTGTTCCGATTGAAATATTGTCTGAATTGTTATTAAAAGTATTAGAGTACCTAAGAATGGAATAAGGATATTATAGTAATAGTTTGTATATGCAAACAGGATTTTATTTATTAGTCCTCTGCGGGAATCGAAATATGAATAAAACCTTTCTATGGTTTTTGTAAAGGGTGCAGATTCGTTAAGTGTTTTTAAGTATTTTAATGATGAAATAATTTCAGTTTCTTTTATATCGAAATAGTCCTGTTTAAAATTTGATTTTATTTTGTTTTCGAAATCTGAGAATAAAGGTAAGTTTTGAGGTAATATTAAAACTGAATTTTTAAGTGTTAGTTTAAATTTATTTAAATTCTGGAAAATTGGATATTTAAAATTACAGTTCGATAACTTTAAATTTTCTGTTTTTGTGTAGAGAAGCTCAATGTTAATGTTTTCTATATTTATTGGTGATTGAGTTGAGTTTTCTATAATTAGTATGTTTATTTTTGTATTTTGAAAAGTGCTGAAAATACTGCCAATTCCTCCTTCTGCTTGGAAGTAGTAATTTATTTGTAATTGGTTTATTTCGCTATTAGCAATTTTTATTTTGATATTTATACGTCTGTTTATTCGGTAACCGAGTTCAACGATATTTAAATCGGAATCCTCTATTAAAATTTCGTCAAATTCATTGCTAAGGAAAGATTCATCTAAATTGTATGATTTCTTAGTCTTTTCGTTTTTTATATGAAATGAAAGTGGAATTCCTTGAAAGTCACTTTCTATTTCTCTTTTATTTATATTTGGGTTTATAGATAATATTTTTTGTGGGGAAATTGATAATTTATTTACATTTAATTGTCCCAAGAGAGTTGGATCCAGATATTTTGGTATTTCTTTATTTTGAAAGACTTTCTTCAGAAAATTAAGAAAGTTTCTATGTGGATTTTGGGTATTTATATATAACATATAGTTTTGCAAATTTTCGTATAACGAATCAGCCTTAACGACGTTCCGTGTAGCTGAGCCTCTATGAGGCGTTAGCGCGACACGGAATGTGCCTTTAGGCCGAGCGAGGGCCCCACGAGAATCAGATTTCATCAGGAATCTGAGTCGAAGTGGAAAAGTGCCCGAGTGAGCGTTAAGGCGATGTTAATTGCAGTTAGTTAATATAGTATAAAACTTTAGTCGAAAGGGTCCTACAATCGAGCGCAAATTTTCTCTTAACTTTTAAAAAGCAAAAATCTTTATCTGCACTTTAATGGAGAGCATAGCTTAAATTGTTCTCTTCCAAAGCGTTAATCGACAAGACCCTCATAAAAAAATTTGCGCGTTTTCTTCTTTATATCAACTAATTGCAATTAACGAACTAGGGGAGACGACGTTCCCTGACCCTGAGTCCCGGTAACGGGACGTTAGGGACTGGCATGTAGCTTGCGTAAGCAAGGCGAATGCCAGAAAGAGAATGTGGCGCAGCCCAAGCGAGGCCGTAAGTGCCGAAGCGAAGCGTTTCCCCGCTGTTATACGCAGTGTCGAAGTTGCAGTTTGTTAATCCTTTAAAGTTTTTATTCTTTTGACCGTACCTTCGATAAGGATATCTTTCTTAGAATCATATAGTATAAAATTATATTTATTGAAATAGGTTCTTGTAATTTTAAGATAGGTTACAGTTCCAATTTGGTAATCTTCATCGTCTGTATCTTCATTGTCTGTATCTTCATTGTCTGTATCTTCATTGTCTTTGATGCAGACTAATTTAGCGATACAAGGAGAAATCCATTCAATAGAGTCTATCGAATAAGAATCAGGATATTTTCTATACGCAAAAGATTTATTACTTGTGCGTAAGACTTTTATTATTTGATTTTCGTATTCATATTGGAATATGCCTTTATGGAATTGGGAGCAAGAATCGAAATTTTGAATTACTGGTAACAATATTATTTGTGATGGAATAAATAGTAATACCAAAAGAAAGAATATTTTTTTGAGAATTTTCATGTATTCAAAAATAAAAAAGATAATTATAAATTTTACTAGTTTTTTATCTGAAGCTTTTAGCGCCAATCTTATTGGATAAAATATTAATAATAAGTGATTCATCTTCAGTCATTTTTTCGACATTGCGTATAACGAACTAGGCTT
>NZ_BFAZ01000019.1 GCF_003114815.1 Leptospira ellinghausenii | reverse complement strand
GTTTTTCACTGAACTATAACAGTTTAAAGTTTCAAGTTCGCATATATATGTAATGCGAGAGATAAGTTCAGGAAAGATGATTTTTTCAAAGCCATTCGCGTCCAAGTTGGAGGTAAATATTATAATATATCCTTCAAGATTATATTCAACTCCCTGTGCATCAGTAAATTTTCCATCTTCTAATAATTCGAGAAAAAAGTGAAAAACTTTTTCATCTGCTTTTTCGAACTCATCAATTAATATTAATCCAGATTGTGATTTTTTTATTTTTTCTGAAAGTTCTCCAGTTTCACTCCCTATATACCCTCTTGGACTTCCTATTAAATTATTCAGTGCATCTTTACTACTATAATTTCCAAAGTTAATTTTAATCAATTTTCCATCTGGGTCTAAAAAATCATGTAAGATCCTGGCAATTTCAGTTTTACCAACACCAGACTTTCCCATTAGAAATAAGGATAATATTTTATCTTCATTAAGTTTACGGAAGAATTGAAATTTTCTAATTTCTTCCGACAATCTATCTTTTAATATTCGGTGACCAATTAGGTTTTCATGAAGACGGATTAGTAAATTTGATGTTTCAGAATCTGATAAGTTAGAAATTAATTTCTTGTGAATTTTCATGTCTTCCTTATTGGATTTAATAGTCTCTGTTTCCGAGAAGAGTTCAAATTTTTCTATTGCGTCTATGTGGAATTTTAATAATCGCATTGCAGTCTCGGCTTTAGGTTCTTCAATAATTAATCTATATTCAAAGTTAAGGGTATCTAAAAATTTTTCAGCATTATATGTAGATTGGCCTGGGTTGGATAGGGTGGTAGTTAAGGATGTAATATCTATGAAATATAAAGTGTCTTCATCTAGATTAAGTGACTCTAATCGAGAGAAGCTAAATAGTTCGTTTCCTTTTTCAAATAAATGTTTTTTTAAGTCTAGAAAAAGAGATTCGCTATAAGTATATAAGATTCTATCTAATTGCACTTATTAAAAATACCTTTAAAGAATAATATGAACTTGCCCCAAAATCCTTTCCTTATTTCAATAAATTCCTCGTTTTTGTATATATCTTGAATAATTGCAATTGTATCTACGAAATGGAATTTGTTTTTATTCTCCGAATGCTTTTCGGCAGACTCGATGGTTGTTGAACTCTTTTCTATTTTGTTATTATTTTCGGTCTGTGGTTTACCAAATTCTTGCATTGTATTGAATGTGTTTTTTAGCTCGTTCTGAAGAATTTGCTTTTTATAAATCCCAACTAACGTTACGTGCCCAATGGTTAAATCATCTATGTTATAAAGATTTTCAAATTCTCCTTCATATTGCATGGGTATTTTTAAAATTAATTTTTCTTTTTCGAATTCGCCATGTAGAACATAGGAGTAGTCTTTGAGCATGGAGTTTATTAAATTACTAATATCTACCCCTTCGACCCTGAACCCATTTAGTGCTCCATTTGACATTGTTTTCACTTGCCGTAGTTCTAACTCATTCGAAAGTGTTAACTTGATATTTTCAATTTTTATAAGATCACCTTCTGTAAGATTTGCAAAGGATTTTAGCTGTTTTGCTTTTGAAATGATTTTTCGTAATAGAATAGATTTAGTAGTAATGATTTCAATATTTTCTACAATTCTATGCGATGATGATTTTTGTTGTGTTTCAGCGAATCCTAAGTTTGATTTTACGGATTCAAGATAGTCCAAGGAAAAGCCAAGATTTGAAGATTGTGTTTGCTGATTTGATTCAATATTCTCTTTGGTAATATTACTAAATCTAAGATTATCGATCATCATTGATATTTCATATACTTTTGCTATATTTATGTAATATATATTAAAAATCATTTGTAGTCCTATTTTTTTAACATTGCATATAGCGTAACTAGCTAATCAACTTAGACTGACACTGAGTCCCGGAACGGGACGTTAGGAAGTGGCACGTAGTTTGCGAATGCAAACGAGTGACAGAAAGCCTATGTGCCGCAGGGCAAATGAGGGCTTGCCCCGAAGAGAAGTGGTTAGCTGAAGTTATACGCCGTTGTTATTATACTTTCCTTAAATATTTTATAAATTCATTTGTATCTAGAAAATAATTAGGATATGCTTTCTTTAATGTAGAAAGAGAGCTGGATGAAACTAACACTACTTGTCTTAAATTTTCCGGAGTTATCATTCTCTCTTCTTTTATATAATCATCATTTGCTATATCTAGTTCGGATTGAGAATATCTTTTGATAGATACAATGTTTTCACTAGGTCTAAGAATCACCAAATAATATTTCCCTTTTTTAGCTTCTGAGGAGATAGAGTTTATTGCAATTTTGTAACTATTTAGTTTTTGTATTACATTGAGTCTTTGAGTTTCTTTTCTCACCTCCTTTTGCAATGTATCTATTTTTATTTTACTGTGTTTTTCAATCACGGGCGTTTTTTCAATTGCTGAAAATGCTGAACTTACAAGTGAGAAATACTCGAGCCATTCACTTGGACCTTCGCTTGATTTCAGTGAATAATCTAAGAATGTTCCCATAGTTTCGACCGCAGTAGCCCATGAATGTTGAAGTTTAGTTCTAATTTGTAATTCTAAAGATAATCCATCATATGCCGGATTTCTTGGATTACAGTATTTATAAACTAAATGATGGCTTTTATACCCCGATTCCTTCGGGTTATTTATGTAATCTTTTTCGTTTATTAATTGATGAGTGAATGGTAGGTGTCTATAAATCTTTACAAGTTTATTGACCTCTGTTATATTTTTTAATACAGCCCTTAAACCCCCCAAATCCTGCATTCTCGATAGTCGCATTCCGCTTATTCTATTTAATTTGGAAATTATTGAGGGTATCCTTTTGAGTCTTTGGGATACAAAATATTCCTTATTTAATTCATTTAGCTTCCCTCTTAAAGTTGCATTAAAGGTATTAATTGGATATCCATGACAAGTTCTAAAATTATTTAGAATTTCTAATGATTCTTCGTAGTCTGGAGAAATAAATAATCCCTTTTTGAGATACTCGCCTGCTTTATCAATTTGATTCTTTGAATATTTTGATGATGTCCAAGTCATAATAATTTCCTTTTACCAATTGCGTATAACGATCTAAGGGAGACGACGTTCCTCGTAGGTGAGCCAGCGAAGTAGGCGTTAGCGTCGGCACGGTTTTTGCGGAGGCAAAAAGCCGTGACGTAAAGGAATGCGTCGCAGTACGCTTTATGTTCATTAACGGTTTTCTAATAATTCTGTATAATTATTAAAAGTTGAAGAAAATATCTTCTTTTCCTCATTTACAAATAATTTCGATCCGATATTTCCAATGTTAATACTAAAATTTACACTTGTTTTCTTGTTCAGTTCTATAAACTCATTTTCAATATAGCGTTCCATTTCAATAAAATCTGAATTAAAGTCGGGATTTGGAAATAAGGTAGAAGAATATTGATTATATAGTCCATCGCGAAAAAAACCTTCTGGAATTATTGAAAATTTTTGTTCTTTTTCCCATTCATTTTTAGAAAATGGCTGCCCAAACGAAATATGATACATTTCATGTTCTAAGCTATCGTAAATGATTGCGGTTTGAATTTTTCTAGAATCTCTATATTGAGGATCACTGTCTATGGTATAATCGGCGAGCTTCAAATCGTAGATACTTTGAATCATAGAAAAAAATTCCACCATACTCGTTGGCTTTATACTATTATCAAATTTTTGATAATCATACAATATCAATAGTGCGGAAGGCAATATATTTGGTCCTGCTGGACTTATATAAAAACGATTGAAAAGATAAAAAATTTTGTCTCCCTTGGTATTCCCATTTTTTGAGGTAAATATATTATCTGTAGCTAATACTGCAATTTTAGGAGACTTGGTTAGGTAGCTGAATATAGCAGTCATATGTGAATTATCTCTTTAAATTTCTAAAGTTTTAACAATTTTTTTGTTTTTTCATTCAATTTTAGGTATGACTTCAAGACATGGGTAACGGTTATGCGTCAGGAGAAGGGTATTACTTTTTAGTAATCTTCCTCGGTTTATGATCATTATATGAATTGGAATCAGTATTAATCAAGAATAAATTTTGATCGAGAGTACCTAACTTATTATTTCCGAACCAAATGGAAACGGAATTGATTTCCTTTTTAATTCCGACATTAAAACCGTTGAATGGATTTCCGATCATAATGAGATGACCGTTCCAGTTAATGTAACCACGATCGTTGACATGTCTTTGTTTGAATCCAAAAGGATAAGCGATTAGAAGGTCAGCGTTCGGATCAAAAAGTTTTTTAGTTTTAACATAGATTTGTTCTGGAGTTTTCATGTTAAGAGCTTCGTGTGGTCTTTCTCTATTGAATTCAATTCTCCATTTATCGAAGAGTTTTTGGAAGAGAGTGATGTTACCAACGATTTCATGTTGTAGTTCTCGAGCCATGTCTCTATGCATTCTTTCATGAGCGCCATTTTGGTAAGGTTTACCTGGTTGAATGCGATCGAGCTTGATACCTAGAGAGAGCCACCAAACAGAGAGTTTAGTGAGTCCCCAAAGAGACTGCATAGAAGCGAAAGGCGGTCCGTTGTCGGAGCGAATGATTTCTGGTAATCCATAGATCTTAAATAACCTAATAAATTCAGCTTTAACGGAAGGAATATCGCCTTTGGAAAGGGTCTTAATGGATAGTATGTATTTAGAAAAATCATCTCTGACTGTGAGAGGATTTATTTTTTCCCTGTCCGGAGTATACCACCATCCTTTGAAGTCAACGGTCCAAATATGATTCGGACGAGAGGCTTTCTCTGGCATAGAGATTCGTTGTCCTGAATTAATTGGTCTTCTATTCTTTTTTTTCTCAAGTAGGCCTGCCTTCTTAAGAATGCGTTCAACGGTAGATCTGTTAGGAGGTCTTCTATCTGGGAATTTAGCTTTATAGAGTTCGAGTATTTTCTTAGCACCCCAGAACTTCTTGTTATTTTTGATCTTAATGATTTCTAGAATTGTTTCTTCTGCAATCTTAGCGGGAGAGTTCTTAGGAGTTCTCTTCTTATCCAGAAGACCATCTCTCCCTTCCTTCAAGAACCTTTCTTTCCACTTGTATCCACACTTAGTAGAGATGCCATACTGAGCACAAAGCTGAGTAAAATTGACGTCATTCTGGAAGCTATCCAGAACAAATTGAAATCTTAAATCCACGGTATTATTCTCCTTCCAAGGCATCCCAAAGCCCTCCTGTAAAGGTGATCTAAAGGGATTAGAAACCTGAAAGTGTTACCTATGTCTTGCTACAAAAGTGTTACCCATGTCCTGAGGCATACAAGCAACTAATTGCAATTAACGTTAAGAGTATCCGACGTGACTTTGAAACTCGAAAGTGCGGTAGCACCTTTTGAGTTTCAAAGTCATGTCTCCAAGCCGAACTAATACTAGCAAGTCCCGTGACTGAGTGTAGGGCGCAAAACTTGCATTATTCTCTTGCAAGTTTTGTGACCGGAACGAAGGCACTGGACTTGCATAAGTCTCACAAAAATACTACAAAGTTTCACTTACACAATTAAGCCGGCTTGGAGCAAGGAGGTGAACAGCTTCCGAACATAGTTCACCTCCGCAGTGGATACTCGCAGTTAGTTGCCGTTTTCTCAACCCTCGTTTACAGAAGAGTAAGGCACGGATGCCGTTCTACCCCAAGAAATTCAAATAAGTTTTATTATTGCAAAGTACTAAAGCAAAATTTTTGCGATAATATTACAAGATTTTTTATCGGGATTTTCTTCACATTCTTTTATTGATTTAAGAAGATTCTCTTTGACATTTTTAAGGGTAGTCAATTTGTTTTCTATATTTTCTAAATTCTTTTCTAGCTTTCTCTGTACATCTTTACATTTTTGCTCCGAATTATATAAATCTAAAATATTCTTTATTTCTGGAAGTGTAAACCCCAACTCTTTCAAAGAAGCAATGAATTGGACTACTCGAATATCCTTTTCAGAATATTCACGATAATTGTTATCTTTCCTTGTTCCTACTAAAAGCCCCTCCTTTTCATAGAATCTAATAGCTTCTCTTGTTAGTTTACTTTTTCTCGAAAATTCTCCTATCAACATAAAAAAAGCCTCACTTTTTTAATTTTTTTCAAATATCTACTAACCTTGTAGTATACTGCAAGGTCGTCATATATATTGTAAATCAAATTTTTTAAGGAGAATTACCATGAATAAAAGAGTTTTCAGTAATAACAAGAATCTTATGACTGTAGGAGTTATAGCGGCAATTTCTGCATCATTGTGTTGTATTGTTATAGTTCAGTGAAAA
>NZ_BFAZ01000018.1 GCF_003114815.1 Leptospira ellinghausenii | reverse complement strand
GTAGGCTGACCCTGAGTCCCTGAAGGGGACGTTAGGGACTGGCACGTAGCTTGCGTATGCAAGCGAGTGACAGAAAGCCTATGTGTCGCAGACCGAGCGAGGCCTAGTGCCGAAGCGAAGCGTTAAGGTGCTGTTATACGACGTTTTGTATTTTAAATTACAACACCTAGTTCTAGTATTATTGAATTCATTCTGTCAGAATATGAATTTACGTTTCTAAGTCCATATTCTGTATTTTGATTTAAGTCGAAACGACTATCACCAGAATAGACTCTCAAGTCATCTGGTCTAATTCGTTGGTAAGTAGATTTATATCCAATTGTCATAAAAAAGTTCTGATTAAAATAATAGCCAATTTTTAATAAAACTTCATTACCTTCAACTCTTGTTATAGGATCAATATTTACAGAAATATATCCTTGATCAGCCGATCGATCAGCAAAGGAATAGTTGTGTATTGATCGTCCATATAGCAAAAAATAACTAATCCTAGATTCAAGGTAGAAGTTGTAGAAAGTGTCTGATTTTAATTCAATACCAATTTCTGGGCCGATATACCTTTGACCGAATCTAATTTGAAAAGCGTTAGCATTTCCATCGGTTAGTTCGGATTTAAAGTATCTTGAACCAAAGGTAAAATTTACATGCGGAGCAAAAGCATAAGCAAATCCAATTCTTGATTGCGATCGATAATAATTACCAATAGGAGTGGATTCTTCATTAATGATTACTCTTCTATTAAAGGTAAGGTAATTCATCGAGTAGTCTCTTTTGACAAGCTCGTAAAAGTCAGAATAAAATTCCAATTTAGAATCGGAGAATTTCTTTCTGGCAATAATTTCGAAACTATTTATGTTTCGTTTATATTCTTTTTTGAATGGTCCAAAAATATCAGTGAATTGTTCTACCTCATACGGGGTACTAGTTGACCAAGCTTTATTGATAGAGAAGTACCAAAGCTTCTTTTGGTTATTTTCAGTTTGTGACTGCGCAAATATTGAAGAACAGAGAATTAAAGGGATTAGATATAATATTTTTTTCATTTAGTGTTTTATTTTACAAAATGTCGTATAACGAACTAGACTTACCGAAGTCCTCCGACCCTGAGTCCCAACGGGACGTTAGGGACTGGCATGTAGCTTGCGAACGCAAGGCGAATGCCAGGAGGAGGATTTGCCGCAGGCCGAGCGAGGCCTTGTGCCGAAGCGTAGCGGTAAGTCGCTGTTATATGAAGTCGTGCCGCTTCTAAATAATAGTTCACCTAATAATCTGGATTGTAAAAGCTTAATAAAACTATTTATGTAAATCTATAAAATCTAATAATTCATTCTTCTGATTAACATTAATTATTGATGAATTAAATTGTAATTCAATGGCTATTTTGATGTCCTTTTCATCTAAATCAACCCATTCCCACAACATTTGAACATAATTTAACCAGCCAACGGTCAACCATGCAATTTTTCTCATTTTTAAAATTTCATCCTTAGATTTGCCTCGATTTAACAATTCATTAAAACATTTCTGGTAATAAATATGACTATGTTCTGTATCTAATATTTCTTCACATATCAATTGCCAGTTCTTAAGTTTGGAAAAATTAAGTTTAGAATCTCTTTCTATTTCAAGATTAGTAAAATTAATCGAAGAAGTTAAGGGAGGATATTCTTTGTTTATCAATTCTTCGCATATTTTGATCCATTTTGAATATTTAGCTAATTCGTCAGGCTCCTTTCTTTTAAATAGATTCATAAAGAATACTAATAAATTGAATTTATTTTTTACTATAAACAAATCTCTGTTTACCTTTCGTAAAATGATTTAGAACAAAAATTTAGTAAATTAGTTTTTATTTTTACATAGTTTTCAATTAAGTTCATTAATTTCTTTTTTAAAGGATAAGTTTTTTAAATTAGAAAATTTGCACGATTTCATATAACGAACTAGCCTTCCCGAAGTTCCCTGTAGCCGAGCCTCTGAAAGAGGCGTTGGCGTCGGCGCGTCTTCTTGCAAAGCAAGAAGCGTGACGGAAGGGAATTTGCCGCAGGCCGAGTGAGGCCTTGTGCCGAAACGTAGCGGGAAGGTGCTGTTATGCGAAGTGCTAAATTTAGCTATTCATATTTTCTAAATATGATTTAGTTAAAATCTCAGCTTCTATCCATTTAACAGTAAGCTGTAAAAGAATTTTTAAATCATTTATATCTTTGTCTTCCCATTTTTTTATATAATGAGTTTCATCGTTCCCTAACCAAGCTGCTCTTTCTGCGCAAGATTTTATATTTTGGTCTGAAATTCTATTTTTTATTGAATTGCCAAGAAGCTCTTTCCTGATTTTTTCTTCTTCTTCTGGAGTTTTAATAATAAGATAATCTTTTATCAAGAATTCTAAGGATTTTCGAAATCCAACTCCGGCAATATGATGTAATCTTTCTTGCTCCGCAACAAAAGCTTGATTATATATTTCAATAAAAATTGGCGATGTCTTTTGAATTTGCTCCGAAAATTCATTCTTTATAATAGTTTTCGGTAAAGAATATTGAAATTCATAACTTTTCCCATTATGTTTGAAATAACTTATGAAATATGATTTGCATTCCGAATTAACACATAAATTGATCGATTCTATACTATTATCTTTTTTATTTGTGAGATTATTTGAATAGGTTCAATGTGTCGATTGCAAACTGGGCAGCTATCAACAATTTTATTTGCATTGAATGAATTTGATTGTCCAGATGCTAATTTTAATGTTAATATTGGCATTTTTAATTCCTGTAAATTTATTTTTTAGCATTTCGCATAACGAACTAGACTTACCGAAGTCCTCCGACCCTGAGTCCCAACGGGACGTTAGGGACTGGCATGTAGCTTGCGTAAGCAAAGCGAATGCCAGGAGGAGGATTTGCCGCAGGCCGAGCGAGGCCTTGTGCCGAAGCGAAGCGGTAAGTCGCTGTTATACGCCGTTACTTATCTTCGATCTCTTTAAGTATTTGATCTAGATAGTGCTCTACTTGGACCTTATTTCGAAAATCTGGTTCTGATTTCAGTTTATCTGTCATAGTTCTGAGAATTTGTTTTACTCGAACTGGTTTTTTTGAATGAAATTCCTTCAGTTTTTCTTGAACAGTTTGTGAAACTTCTGATGGCATATGGTAGCTCAGATTTACTCCAAGCATAGTTGGAAAGATTTTATTATAAGCTTCATTTACTTCATGGGTATGGGGTAATAAGGCTATATAATTGTATATGAAATCTGGTCTAATATAACAACTAATTGGATATTTTTCGCCAAAAACCTTAGTAACTGCCTTATAAGTTGCAGTATCTTTTGATAGCCACCAAGTTTTATAACCAAAAATTCCGGTTTCAGCAGATTCTGAATTTCGGTTTCTTATATTATAAATAGTGAGTATCATTTCGGCATCATTTTTAGCCTTAATTTCATGTTGTTTTTTCTTTGTAAGATACTCTGAAAGTTTTTCCTTTTCGGATGGATCTAAGGTGACCTTGAGTTTCTCGTTTGTAATATATTCAATTCCGAATTCTTCTTTAATGAATACTATTAATTCTTCACGAACATTCCGTAAGTCAGGGGTAATAAAATTGTCCAAATATTGATCAAAAGTTTTTACATGATTACGCATTTTCGCATAGAAATATGAACGAATCAATATTTCATCTATATAAAGGAATTCAAATTCTCCATCTAAATAAATCTCTTCGTTATTTTGGTATAGACTTTGATATTTAAATTTAACGCTTTTTAAATGATGGACTAGTTCTTGTAATAGAGTTTCATTTATATATAAAGTAATACCGGCTTTTTTTGCTCCTTTTAATAAATTCCAATGCCTTCGGTTTTCTAGTGGTAGATAATATTCAGATAAGGCAGGTACAATAATTGAATTATCAACAAAGATAGATAGTTTTGCCGCAAGTGTCTTAAAAAATATAGCAATTTTTGGATCCCAGTTTAATAAGAACATCATTAGATACGTATTCGATAAGCTTTTTAGAAAATTTCTCTGATTTTCGGTTCCGTTATATACTATATCCCTTATAGCAACATGTAATGAAGTTTTCACTTTTTCTTTATTCTTTAAAATTACTGCACTAGAATCCACTGCCTCCGAAATTACATCGTTAAGATTTTGTTCAACAATTGCTTGGTTGTCGCCATGAAGTACAAAATTAGAAAAATCTAATCCTTGTTTATGAAAAATTTTTGCAAAAACCTGATCTATAAGAGCCTGGATATCTTTAACAGATACTTCTTGATCTTGAAAATATTTTTTAATTGTATGTGTGGTTTCTTTATTGAAAGTTTGGTGTAGATTCAAATCTTTGAGATTTCGAGTTTGAATAATTTTCCTTGTTTCGTAAGGAAGACAGTATTTTTCTAGTTTGCTATGGTACTGAATTTTTCTAGGTTTTTTATTAAGTTCCAACAGACATTTATCTATTTTAGATTCTAATAATCGTAAGTCGAACTTAATATATTGCTTAATTTTATCCTTAATTTCGTCTTTGGAAAGTAATTTTTCAGTGATCGGATCAGTATCTTCCAGTGAGAATAGAATTAATGTTTCAATTAGCATGTCTTCTATTTCAACTTCATTTCCCTTTGAATCAAATTGTTGCCTTAAGAAAGTAAATAATCTAGAATCTGAATCAAGGTCGGCTACAATATAAGATTTACCTGGCTTGTTGTATTCATGAAGATAATTATTGCAAAATGTATTGAATGAACTTATTGTTTGAGAATTAGCATTGCAATTTGAAGAAAACCAACGGAAATCATGAATAATTAATTGTTTTTTATTTTTTAAATAGAAATCGTTCTGAAGAATATCTTTATTGTTGATATCTCGATTGGTTATATAGTAAATTCTTTCAAATTTAATGCTATTGGAGATTAATTTATTTAAAGTATTGTTAATTTTTCCTTCAAAATCTAATTCGGTAGATATTTGATAAATGGTTCTTAATTCATGTTCGTCCTGAAGAATGTGTTGAAATCCATCAATTCCTTTGTCTTTTGTTCCACCTACTGGTATAAATGATGTCCCATAAATACCGGATAAAAATTGTTTTAAAAACTCTTCAAATATAAAGCCATCTTCTATTCTTGCAATTGCGAATTCAAATGCATCTAAATTTATTTCCATTTATTTTTCCTGAAATTATATTTTAAGTAATGGCGTATAACGAACTAGACTTACCGAAGTCCTCCGACCCTGAGTCCCGGAACGGGACGTTAGGGACTGGCATGTAGCTTGCGTAAGCAAGGCGAATGCCAGGAGGAGGATTTGCCGCAGGCCAAGCGAGGCCTTGTGCCGAAGCGCAGCGGTAAGTCGCTGTTATACGCAGTAGCTATTTTGGGAATTCTCTAAATAATTTTAGTTTTGAATTCAGATTTGATCCTAAATTGGAGTAAATTTTATCATTATACAGAAAATACTTCTTAGATTTTATATTTTCAAGATAAACTAGATGCGTTAAATCGTTATAATCATTTCTTCCTATTGTATTTTTTTCTGAATATTTAAGTAATTTAAAGTAGGCAAATGCATAGCAAAAACATTCTAATTTTCCATTGTATAGATTGTGATAGTAATCGATAGTTTCAATATTTTTATTGGTTTTAGTTAATGGTCCTAGAAGGTATATCAATAAAGATTTTGAAGTTCTTTCTGAAAGAATTTTAATAATTTCATCCGAAAGTAGATCTTTTTTATAATCATCACTTTTATGACTTTTTAAAAATACTTGTTCATATGCTTTCGCAATAAATTGGTTTTCTTGAGACTGTGTCTTGTCATTATCTGGGCTAAACAGTTTGTCATAAAAATCTATATAATTAAGATTTTCTATCTTACTTTTTGATTTAAATTCATTATAGTTATTAGAGCTTAAAATATTTTGAAATAGATTTTTGATAAGTTTAATTTTAGAAAATCTAAATCTTAAGTTATATGTTTTTGCTAAGACATCATCAGGAAGGCGCCAGTCTATTTTTAGGTAAGATCCTTCAATTTTTTTAAATAATGTTAAGGATTTTTCGAAAGATATTTCATTAATTTGACTGTATAATTCAATTAAATTGTAACCAGAAAGATAAATGTTATTAGTTCTGCTAAGTTTTACTAAGCTGTTAATTTCGCCTTTTAGTGTACTAGTATCGAGATAATGTATCATTTTAGCTATTGCGTATAACGAACTAGACTTACCGAAGTCCTCCGACCCTGAGTCCCAACGGGACGTTAGGGACTGGCATGTAGCTTGCGAAGGCAAGGCGAATGCCAGGAGGAGGATTTGGCGTAGCCCGAGCGAGGCTTTGTGCCGAAGCGAAGCGGTAAGTCGCTGTTATACGACGTGTTTGCTGTTATTGGTATATATATTGAAATTCAAGAAGCTTTAATATTTTTTTATCAAGAGTCCAAAGCTTTAAATTTCTCATTTTTGTTTCGTAAATTAAGATCGAATCTATAATTCCGATACCAAATTCAAAATGTTTTTTTTCAAAAGAAAGACTTCCAGCCTTAATGAAGGCACCATTAGAGAAAACATTATTTAAATTTTCCCAATAATCTAGAACGAACTCAAGCTCAGTTTTATTTTTGCAACCTTGTAAAATTTCTCCAAAAACAACTTCATGAGCAATGACTTCTGAAGCTTCAATAAGTCCTGTTAATTTAGAAAAGTAAGGCTCTTTTCCTCTGAAAAATTCAATCCAAACAGAAGTATCTACTAAAATCATTGTAATCTATTAATTTTCCTAACTTTTTCAGCAGAGAAATTTGAAGAGAATTCAAGAGGTTTTTTTTTTAATTTTTCATTCAACTTTTTTATCTTTGCAAGCTTAACCCATTCGGATAGTGCCTTTTGTAGCGAATCGGTAATATTTTTGCCTTCAGTATACTTCTGGACTTCTGTAATTAAATCATCAGGTAGAATTGCGGTAACTTTCATACGATTCATAATACGATCTAGTATCGTATTATGTCAAAATCTTTTTTATCATTTATTCAAAGTTTTGCAAACATGTCGTATAACGAACTAGTGTTACCGAAGTTCCCCGACCCTGAGTCCCGGCGGGACGTTAGGGACTGGCATGTAGCTTGCGTAAGCAAGGCGAATGCCAGAAGGGGAATTTGGCGTAGCCCGAGCGAGGCCTTGTGCCGAAGTGAAGCGGTAACATGATGTTATACGAAGGTCTTTATTTTTTTAGAATCCATCTTCCTAATACATTTGTGAATTTGTATTGTTTTTCATCGATTTCTTTAACAAGTGAGTATTGAAGTTTGATCGTTCTGTTAAGTTCATAAATGAATGGTTCATAGGTGATGATCATATTTATTTCGTTGATATAGTTTATTGCAATCTGATTTGTTGCAATAGTTGCATTTTGTTTTATTTTACTTGGACCAAATAACAAAAACTCCGTTTTCCCTCCTGAAATGTTTGTGTCTTTTTCTATATCGCCAGTTATATTCCATCCATTTGAAATAATGATATTTCCATTTTTGTCAGAAATTTGAAGGTTTATTCTATGGAATGGTATCGTTAAAGGAACCTGAGAATTAAAGGTCAAGAATGCGTATAAATCGAAGTGTATATTCCAGTTATATTTTTCTCCACCACCATGAGTTAAATATAGGTAACTATCGATCATTTCAAACTCTATAGATCTTGATTGTTTAGTAAGTATTTTTAATAAGTCAGATCGTCTTGCGGATCTAATAGATGTTCCTTCTCGAAATGGAATTTCTTTCTCTATGTGACCAGATCCTTCTTTACCATAATTTGGATTTTTTAAAACATATGGTGCTCTTGACGTAATAAATTGTATTGCTAAGATTGATTTTCCATCAATGCTGATAATAAGTTCAGAAAACTCTGGATATACCTCATCGAATAATGTTTTTACTTTTGAAAACCAATCTTGAATATCTGAATTTTCAATTCCTATGATGCCTCCATCTTCTGAAAGTCCAAATATCCAAACTATATTTTGCCCTGAGGCAGCATTAGCGTGGCCAGCTATTCTTCTCGCAGCTTTGTATGGTTCAATAAGATTAGATTTTAATTCAACTCGAGAATCTTCAATCTGTTGACCTTTTCGTATTCTATCGATTATATCTAATACGAATGATTCTAGTTTTGCATTTTCAGTTAACATAATATTTTAAAGACTTTCGTATAACGAACTAGCCTTAACGACGTAGGCTGACCCTGAGTCCCGGAACGGGACGTTAGGGACTGGCACGTAGTTTGCGAATGCAAACGAGTGACAGAAAGCCTATGTGTCGCAGACCGAGCGAGGCCGCAAGTGCCGAAGCGAAGCGTTAAGGTGCTGTTATGCGTAGTTTCCATTTATACACATGGAATTATATAATTCAAATTATTAATTGTTATTTTTTAAATTTCAAAAAATTGTTTAACTTAGCGAAAGAAATTAGTTGTGAAGCCTTCGAGATGACAATTCAAATATTTATTGCTATCGCATTTAAAAAGGAAACCGGTGCCTACATCTAATTCCAATGAATCAATTTTTATATTTTCAAATTCAAAGTGTATTCTAAATTCTGAATTACTATCTAATGTTTGTGTAAAACGCAAATTTTTGGCGGAGTTTAGGAGTGAAAAGGGAGAATATGTATTGTAATTGTCACCAGTTAGATTGAAAAATGATTCAGTTAATTTATTATCATCGAAAATTATATTACAAACATCAACATTCAGGGTTGATTCCTTAAAATTATTTTCTCTTTTAAAGATCATTGCAATTGAAGTGTCACTTAATAAATAATAGAAATCTTTTCCGATTAACTCTTTGAAGGATTTACAGTTTTTCTCTTTGATAATATCTATTAATTTTGTAAATCGATCTGGTTTCTGTATTGCATTGTCTATATCTAGAATTTGTGAATTTTTAGCCTTTTCTTTTTTTCATCGTATTTGAACTTATTACAGTTCATAATGCTGCACATTAATAGACAGAGAAGAATTTTTAATTTTTTTCTATTATCACTTTTCATTTTAATAAATATATTTTGGAAATTACGCATAACGAACTAG
>NZ_BFAZ01000017.1 GCF_003114815.1 Leptospira ellinghausenii | reverse complement strand
AATTGCGAATAACGAACTAGCCTTAACGACGTAGGCTGACCCTGAGTCCCAACGGGACGGTAGGGACTGGCACGTAGTTTGCGGATGCAAACGAGTGACAGAAAGCCTATGTGTCGCAGACCGAGCGAGGCCTTGTGCCGAAGCGAAGCGTTAAGGTGCTGTTATGCGAAGTAGTGTAATTAATTCGATAGATATATATTCAATTAATTTTAATTGATAAGATTGTCATTTGAGTTAAGGCATTGGTTTAGTGGAATTTTCTTAATTTGTTTTCTATCTAAACCATTTATTTCTCCGAAATTGTATGGTTTATGATTAGGATTGTCAGTATTTATAAAACCATACATATAGTTTAATTCCGTATTATCGAAAACTATTGTGATGACTTTTTCAGAAATAATATATGCTTTTGTGTATGATCTCGATATCGGTATAGGCATTACAATAGGAACAAATACAGCATACACACCTAAACCAGTCCATTTGAGTCCGTTTGAAAAATATAATACTTTACATTTTTCAAATAACTCAATATGTGAAGGAGTCCCGAAGCAATCAATAATCTCGTTTTCACTAAAAAGATTTTCTTTTTTAAAGCAATAGTGATTAGATTTCCAAATTTTGTCTTGTTTTACTTCAAAATTACCTAGAGTAAAGACTGCGAGTCCCAGGCAATTAGAACATAAAAGTAAGGGAATGGACAAGATGAATTTTTGTATTTGTTTCATATTTTGTTCTTTTAATTTATAAAAAATTTACACTATTTCGCATAACGAACTAGACTTACCGAAGTTCCCTGACCCTGAGTCCCAACGGGACGTTAGGGACTGGCATGTAGCTTGCGTAAGCAAGGCGAATGCCAGAAAGGGAATTTGCCGGAGGCCGAGCGAGGCCTTGTGCCGAAGCGAAGCGGTAAGTCGCTGTTATGCGATGTTGAAAATGATTACTTTTTTCTTTTTTTGAAATATTTTTTTCTTAAGCTGATCAAATTTACTTTTTTACCGTAATAGTCCATATCTTTTGTTTTCTTTTTTTCTCTTATCAAATAGCGTATAATTAGTCTGTTTAATCGCGTTTCAAAATTTTCAATAGAAATGGGTATTAGTTTATTTTCTTCAATAGTTGATCGGATAAAATTTATTTCATTAATGTAGTCTGAACGTTTGTTGTATTTGGCTAAAGTATCATCTATGAGACTTTTGTGACTTTCAAGGTAAAAGGCTAGATCATTGAAATTTGATTTTTGAATTGTTTTTACTAGAAGATTACGTAAGAGTGTAATGCTTTTTTCAATACTTGAAACATCTGTGAGTGTGGATCTGCTAGCAACTTGCATTATCCCGGTAGTTTTTATAGCGAATCCAATTTTTTTCAATAGCGTTTCAGCCTTTCTAAACAATAGGGGTCTATTGAAGTTTTCATATATCATTATTGAATAAATTTCTGGAGCTAAAAATAGAGACTTTGAAGTGTTTATGTTTATGTGGAATTTTTTTTGAAATTTTTTGAAGGTATCTAAAATATATTTTTCTTTCCTTGATTTTAGTTCTTCTGTGTTTTTTGTTATACTGTTCAATAAATTGTATACGAATATTAGTATGATAATCCAAATTTCGTTTATCAAGGTAGATGGATCGGGCAAAATTTTCGTTGCAGTTGATAGGTAATTTTTATCTAGGAAGAATGTGACAGATAGAATACCAAAATAAGTGATAAATTGTCTTATCCAGTTTATAAGGAGTGCTCTTTGGTAAATGAAGATTATTAGAATTCTTATAATTATGTAGTAATAGCTGCAGAAAGCAATATTTCGGTTCAAATAATCCAATCCAATTTCTGAGAAAATAATTGCATATATGATTAGTAAAAGAGCAGGAGTTATTACCCTGTATACGATATTAAATGCAGGTGCTTTATCAATAGGAAGAGATACGCTGATTTGTTCATAATCAGACGTTACCATTTTTTCCCCAATTTTATTTATGAGGAAAAAACTAATAAATGCGAGTGAAATGTAAATTAAGTGATCTATATATTCCATTTTTTTTTCAATGTCGCATAACGAACTAGACTTACCGAAGTCCTCCGACCCTGAGTCCCGGAAACGGGACGTTAGGGACTGGCATGTAGCTTGCGAACGCAAGGCGAATGCCAGGAGGAGGATTTGCCGCAGGCCGAGCGAGGCCCTGTGCCGAAGCGAAGCGGAAAGTCGCTGTTATGCGACGGATTTATTAGTCAATTTTTAGAATTGGTCTTCTATTCCCATCGGCGTATACTTCAATGTAACCATCGGTTGAGAGTTTAATTGCAGCGCCAGACTTTGATAATTCTACGCATGCTGCGGTTCTACCGCCACCAAGACTTCCGCCTGAGATTCTAATTATTGTACCAATTAAAAGAATATGACCTTTTCTATTGATGACTGTACTACCATCTATACTAAGTATTTCTTTTCTAAGAGATCTTGATAAATCCTGAAATTTCTGTCCCTTTGTTAAGGAATATAGAAATTCTTTTTTTATTTGGAAGTCTGAGTTTTCATTAAGATCATAAGATATTAGCTTTTTAACATCAAAGGCTTCCTCATCAACTACGGCTAAAACTCCCCCGGTTTTTGCTAATGAAATGTCTAGGCATGTTTGGAAAACGGCTTCTTTTAATTTTCTTTCGTAAATTTGTAAATTGGCACTAATTTTATGCATTAAAGAATTTGTATCAAACTGAATCCATTGCTTATTCTTTTTAACAAATTTAAGATTTCCATCTTTAATAAGTAGGATATCTCCTAATCTAGTTTGAATTAGTACGCTAGAATTTCTTAAATTATTAACTGAGCTAAATCTGTAAGGTAGCATAGAGTCGTCATAGAAATTATCAAATTGGTTTAGTCCAATTATATCTCCATTTAGATTTATTTTAATAAAACTACACATACCATCACTAAGGGGTGCAAAGTAATCTTTTTCGATATGTTTTTGAATTCTATTTAGATTTTCATAATTATAAAAATCTCTTTCAAATGAATTTTCAATTATGAAACCGAAAGAAATGTTTTTTCCTTCATAAGTTTTGTTTCTCCAGAATTGTAGACCTTTTAATAGGTCGGTAATTAAATTATTTAGATAAGGTTGATCAAAATTATCAAAATCTTCTAAAATGAAACTTCTTAGAATCGCATTATCAAAAATATTTTCAATAATTGAATTGGATATTTCATGATTAAATTCGAGATTCTGGTAATTTTCTAATTGATTCGCTACTAATCTGAATAGGAAAGAATCGACAGAATTAAATGTATTTAATTTTGTTACTTCATAAATCGTATCCATCAGGGAGATGTTTATGGATTTTCTGTTCTTGTTGTTTTTTTCAAGTGAAGAATTTTCGTTATTAGAATTTTCAATTATCCTCGATCCAGGAAAAAGATTTTCAAGATAGTTATATATTTCTTTTCTCATTTTTTTATGTACTTTATTTTTTAAATCTGTCGCATAACGAACTAGGCTAACCGACGTAGGCTGACCCTGAGTCCCGAATGGGACGTTAGGGATTGGCGCGACGCTTGCGAAAGCAAGAGGAGTGACAAAAGCCTATGTGTCGCAGACCGAACGAGGGCGTAAGTCCCGAAGTGAAGCGGTTAGTCGCTGTTATGCGCCGTACTTTATCTGCCCCTTACATATGGAAAAACAACATCTGTTAAAATAGTTTTAAATAAGCCGTCTAATTGATATATAACAATTTTCTTTTCAGTTTTTAGATAATCCGTTAATATTTTAGATGCGAATTTTGATATTGATCCTGGGATTTTTCCAAATATTGTCCCAATTATTTTTTCTGTAATTGGTAGAACTGAAATAGCCATATCTTTTAATAAAATGCTATCAATATGTCTATTGTATAGATTTTTACCTTTATTTTTTAGATTATCAATTGCAATGGTAAATTCTATATCGTTATATTCTAAAGCGTTATGACTTTCGCAATATGATTGAAATAAATTGCTTTCAATGATAGTTTCAAATTTCTTTATGTGATCTAGGTCAATCTCCTGTTTTGGAATTGGAAGTTTTTGAGGCGAAGTTTCAATTAATGATAAAAAATTTGATATAGCAAAATATAGTTCTGCTGGCATTAGTTGTTTACAGTTTTTAATGTTTGGAAATTTAAACATATTGATTGTACTAGTTTTGGTATTTGCAGCAAAAAATACAGTTTCTAGATAGAATTCAATTTCTGCGACATTTTTGTACTTTTCATTTATACGGTAATCGTCAGGCATATAGTGTTCAAATAATTCTGAAACTCCAGATTCTATTACTTTTTTTTTCGCCAGGATGATCGATTAGTGATATTTTAGGGCTTTGGATATGTGGTTCATCCTGCTTTCTTAAGATACTATGTATATTTAGATGTGAAGCTCCGCATTGAAATAAAGTCGAATAGATGATAGAATTTACGTTAACCGGCGGTGTTCTTATTTCTTCAAAGATGGGAATATTGGCGACATCATTTAAGGCTGAAATTGCGGCTAATTGATAAGGGTTTATTGAAACAATTCTATTATTCATTTTTCCTCAAAAGAAATTAAAGTATGGCGCATAACGAACTAGACTTACCGAAGTTCTCCGACCCTGAGTCCCAACGGGACGTTAGGGACTGGCATGGAGCTTGCGTAAGCAAGGCGAATGCCAGGAGGAGAATTTGCCGCAGGCCGAGCGAGGCCTTGTGCCGAAGCGTAGCGGTAAGTCGCTGTTAATTGCAGTAGATTTTAAACAAAAATAAATTATTATGTTTATAGTGAATTGTCCATCTTTATTTTATTGATACATATTTCTGGTAAGGAAGCTTTTTTTATTTCATTGTTATGTAATCCGTTTGTTTTTCCAAAGTTTGAAATATTCTTGTCATTTACAATAACAATACCGAATAAGTATTCTACATCAGAGTAGTCATATATATTATATTCTAATAAGTTGTTTTTAAAATAAAAATATTTTTTGTCAAATCCTGTCGGATAAAATAAAACAGGAAATAATAATAGTATTGGTGTAATTGTAACGAAATCCCAAGAGATGCCATTTTTGTATATTAGAACATCGCATTCTCCATACTTACTAATTTCTAGTGGTTCACCATAACACTCTAGGACTGCATCTTTTGTGTAAATATCATTTTCCCTTTTGCAATATTTACGAGTATCTCTGTTATATAATATAAGATATTGTTTTGTTTCATATTTTTGGAATGATCCTGTTTTTGCTATAGCTAATCCAGCACATGATTGCGAAACAAAAGCTAATATACTTAAAGTAAAAAAGTTTTTCAGATTATGGATTTTCATAAGATTATTTTTGATTTTAAATTTTGTAATTGCGAATCTTGGAAGGAGTGATGATTAATAATTTTGATTTTAAATTTATTCTTAAAAAACTAGAATATATAAAAAAGATTAATCTATTGCAATTAACGAACTAGCTAACAGACGTAGGCTGACCCTGAGCCTCGCAGAGGCGTTAGGGACTGGCACGTAGTTTGCGTATGCAAACGAGTGACAGAAAGCCTATGTGCCGAAGGCCAAGCGAGGGCGCAAGTCCCGAAGCGTAGCGGTTAGCGTATGTTAATTGCAGTGTCCAAGTTATAGAAAAGATAAAGTTAAGAAAGAATCAAGGCCAAAAATATTGGTAAGAGGTAAATAAAGTCGACTCTTTCTCTTTGATTAATTTTCGCTGAAATATCCCAAACAGAGCATATTAAAACAGAACTGTGAGTAAAATAAACAAAGTATTAGAATAATGAGAAAGACGAAAACAAAATAAAGACTTTAATAAAATCTCTTCAAATAACCATTCAAAATCAAACTCGGCTTTCTCAGAGCATGACAAAGAACATGTAATTTCACAAACAGCGAAAATTTGAACAGATACTTCTAAATCACTTTTTGGACATTGCAATTAACGAACTAGACTTACCGAAGTCCTCCGACCCTGAGTCCCAACGGGACGTTAGGGACTGGCATGTAGCTTGCGAAGGCAAGGCGAATGCCAGGAGGAGGATTTGGCGTAGCCCGAGCGAGGCTTTGTGCCGAAGCGAAGCGGTAAGTCGCTGTTATGCGACGTGTTTGCTGTTATTGGTATATATATTGAAATTCAAGAAGCTTTAATATTTTTTTATCAAGAGTCCAAAGCTTTAAATTTCTCATTTTTGTTTCGTAAATTAAGATCGAATCTATAATTCCGATACCAAATTCAAAATGTTTTTTTTCAAAAGAAAGACTTCCAGCTTTAATAAAGGCACCATTAGAGAAAACATTATTTAAATTTTCCCAATAATCTAGAACGAACTCAAGCTCAGTTTTATTTTTGCAACCTTGTAAAATTTCTCCAAAAACAACTTCATGAGCAATGACTTCTGAAGCTTCAATAAGTCCTGTTAATTTAGAAAAGTAAGGCTCTTTTCCTCTGAAAAATTCAATCCAAACAGAAGTATCTACTAAAATCATTGTAATCTATTAATTTTCCTAACTTTTTCAGCAGAGAAATTTGAAGAGAATTCAAGAGGTTTTTTTCTTAATTTTTCATTCAACTTTTTTATCTTTGCAAGCTTAACCCATTCGGATAGTGCCTTTTGTAGCGAATCGGTAATATTTTTGCCTTCAGTATACTTCTGGACTTCTGTAATTAAATCATCAGGTAAAATTGCGGTAACTTTCATACGATTCATAATACGATCTAGTATCGTATTATGTCAAAATCTTTTTTATCATTTATTCAAAGTTTTGCAAACATGTCGTATAACGAATCAGCCTTAACGACGTTCCGTGTAGCTGAGCCTCTATGAGGCGTTAGCGTAACACGGAATGTGCCTTTAGGCCGAGCGAGGGCCCCACGAGAATCAGATTTCATCAGGAATCTGAGGCGAAGTGGAAAAGCGCCTGAGGGAGCGTTAAGGCGATGTTAATTGCAGTTAGTTAATATAGTATAAAAGTTTAGTCGAAAGGGTCCTACAATCGAGCGCAAATTTTCTCTTAAATCTTAAAAAGCAAAAGTTTTTAACTGCACTTTAATGGAGAGCAAAGCTTTAATTGTTCTCTTCCAAAGCTTTAATCGACAAAACCCTCATAAAAAAATTTGCGCGTTATCTTCTGTAGATCAACTAATTGCAATTAACGAACTAGACTAACCGACGTAGGCTGGCCCTGAGTCCCAAACGGGACGTTAGGGACTGGTCACGACACTTGCGTAAGCAAGGGGAGTGCCAGAAGCCTATGTGTCGCAGACCGAGCGAGGGCGTAAGTCCCGAAGCGAAGCGGTTAGTTGCTGTTATGCGAAGCTTGCAATTACGGAAGATTCCTTCTGCCCAATAACTCTTTGACTACATCTTCTACCAAATCACGACTTACTGATGCACCTTGGAAAATTTCGAATAATGAGCTAGCAACTCTGTAAACATAATTTCCAATAGCCGAGCGTGCCGTTTCAATTGGTAATTGTACATTAATTTCAATTTCATCTTGTTTTGAAATAGACTTTCGGGTAAACATTATAGAACTTCTTGCCCAAGAAGTTAGATATCTGTCATCTAAACTTGTCCAATGAAATAGTATATTTATGTTTTCTGAATTTATTGCCTCAAATGCTTGTGCGAAATCTAGTAGCACTAACAAGGATTCTGCAATTCTAAAAATTACAATACTAATATCCAGAGTCTTGTTTATTGTGTTATCTCTGAAATCATCCTCTATACCTCGTCTCAAATAAAATTCTCCTTTTGGAGAGAAACGCCAATAATCTAGATGTCCATGCAATTTAGGAGCCTCGCGCGGTAAAATTAGCGCTTCCCAGAATCCATTTTTTACATAAGGGTTTGATTCCTCTACAAATGAACGGCTATCAATCCACATTGGCCATCCTGTATAATGATTATTTGATGAGAAGATCAGATTTAGAAAATCTTGGTTCATCGAATAATCTTTTTCTATTCCATTTATCTTTGCTGCAATTTCATATGTTCCATGCGGGTAGAGAGTTTTATTTCTTTTTAACATTTCCTCGGAATATTGTTTTCGTGATTGAGAGATAAATTCTTTTAAGTAGTCCATAGAATTTTGTTTTTGAGGTATTTTTTGATTTGAGAGAGTATTAAAAAATTCTTTTAGATTGTTATTTTCTATTGATGTTAGATGTCTTCGGATAAATCGACCTATGTCAGCCTCACGATTTTCAAAACATTTTTCAACTATTGATGACCAATCTTTCCATGTTGCCTCTGTTGTGCTTGGAGTATTGTTTGAATTAAGTGATCTTATATATACTTTATTGATTTGAATAATAGTTTTTCCGTTAAATTCTAGCTGAGATTTGGTCGCTACTGGATTTCTCACACCTGCAGGGATTTCTATTACAACGAACGTTTTATCTTGAATTACCGGAAAATGTACTTTGATTTCGAAGGATTCGGAAGAATATTTTGATACTAAATTTTGAATTTTATCTATGTGAAATTTATCATTAACATTATTTGGGGCATTTTCTAGGTCAGGCTTACCAGTTGAATTTACAAAACCAATGAGTAAATATCCTCCATTATGATTATAAAAGGCTAAAATTGCTTTTACTAATTTTTCTATTCCTGAAAGTTCTTCAGGATCTATCCAATTTTTAAGTTCTAAGGAAAGACTTTCCTTCGGATTGTTCACTAGTTCATATAAAAATTCTGAATTCATTTTTTTTGCAAGTTTCGCATAACGAACTAGACTTTCCGAAGTTGTCCGACCCTGAGTCCCGAAGGGACGTTAGGGACTGGCATGTAGCTTGCGTATGCAAGGCGAATGCCAGGAGGACAATTTGCCGCAGGCCGAGCGAGGCCTTGTGCCGAAGCGTAGCGGAAAGTCGCTGTTATATGCAGTCGGTCTATTGGTATATTTTATTCAGATATTGTAATTAATATTCTTTCTACGCTATCTAAGGTGTTATGCAAAAGCCAATTAGATGCATCGATTAGAGAAAGTTGATTATTTTCGTTCAGAATTTTAAAATCAATAAATTCCTCTTCAAAAAATTTAGGAACAGAGGGGTTTAGATTCTTAGTCAGACCGCTATTTTGATTCCAATTAACTGTTTCTCTAGGATTGCTCATATCCATTAAATTGTGAATAATCTGTGATCTATGTTGACTTAGAGGTTTAATGAATTTTCCGTTTTCTTCATTAAGTAGTTTCAATATTTTCTCTTCGCAAGAGATTGTATTGTTATTTATTTCTTTAATAAATTTTTTCCAATCATATCTACTGAATTCTTTTGAAAAAATGACTGTAAATAGTTTTGCTAAATAATCAAAGAAAGACGCAGATGAAAATATTTGATCATCGAACAAATATAATAATATTTCTGTAAAGTTTGAAGTTTCATTATTATATTTTATAATGTCCTCACTTCTTAGATGAAAATTGATTTGATCATCTAGATATTTATTTACATTGTTTATTTGAAATTCTATTTCTTTTGCATGAAAAATTATGGAATTTAGACGATACTTAAGACTTTTTTCTAAATCGAATAGATTTGTATTATATTCAGATATAATTTCGTTTCCATATTTTAAATTTTTAAGTGTAAGATCGTGTATTTGACTATTTATTAGCTTTTTCCTTTCTACTAGTTGTAGATCATTCATAATTTTTTTGACCGATTGCATATAACGAACTAGCCTTAACGACGTAGGCTGACCCTGAGTCCCGTAACGGGACGTTAGGGGCTGGCATGTAGCTTGCGCAAGCAAGGCGAATGCCAGAAAGCCTATGTGTCGCAGACCGAGCGAGGCCGTAAGTGCCGAAGCGAAGCGTTAAGGTGCTGTTATACGAAGTTGCCTAATTATTTGATTAAGTTGAGATATTTCATTTATTCTTTATAATAATTTTCTGCTGTTTGATATTTCCAATTCCAAAATTTTTCGCCTTGGCAAATTATGAATCTATCAAACCATATTTCGAAATTAGATTCTAATTTTATTGCTTCAAGAAAATGATCATGTTGATCCTTTACCATTAAATAATTTGGTTCACCTTTCTTATATAATTTGAGATTAATTATTATATTTTCTTGATAGATCGTTCCAATTTTCAGAAATCCTTCTGCATTGTCTTCATATGTGTTAGATTCAATTTCTTCTAATCTGTAAAAAAGGATTTCACCTCCAAAGTTTGAATCTTCAAATAAAGTACAGCCGTTGTTTATCATTAAAAAATTTATATAATCTATTGGAAGTTCATATTTAAGTTTAGTTTGAAATCTTATGATTTCTTCGTATTGAATTGGTTGATTAAATACACATTTACCTGTTGAAAAAGATCCGTTTGCATTTTGGCACACCAACTCACTATTTTTATTTAATCTTTTTTTTAATGTTTCTAGAGTTAATTTTATTAATTCGCCGTTCTTCATTTTAATTTCATTTTAGGCAATTTCGTATAACGAATCAGCCTTAACGACGTTCCGTGTAGCTGAGCCTCTTCGAGGCGTTAGCGCGACACGGAATGTGCCTTTAGGCCGAGCGAAGGCCCCACGAGAATCAGATTTCATCAGGAATCTGAGGCGAAGTGGAAAAGTGCCTGAGCGAGCGTTAAGGCGATGTTAATTGCAGTTAGTTAGTATAGAATAAAAGTTTAATCGAAAGGGTCCTACAATCGAGCGCAAATTTTTCTTAAATCTTAAAACTTAAATTACAAACAGAACTTTCATGTAGAGCATAGCTTAAATTGTTCTCTTCCAAAGCGTTAATCGACAAGACCCACATAAAAAAATTTGCGCGTTTTCTTCTGTAGATCAACTAATTGCAATTAACGAACTAGCCTTAACGACGTAGGCTGACCCTGAGTCCCAACGGGACGTTAGGGACTGGCTCGTAGTTTGCGTAGGCAAACGAGTGACAGAAAGCCTATGTGTCGCAGACCGAGCGAGGGCGAAGTCCCGAAGCGAAGCGTTAAGGTGCTGTTATACGACGTCCGTATTGATCAAATCGGATAATTGATTCCATAAAATAGTATTTTCAATTTAATGAAAATACCAGATATTGAAGTTATTTTATAGGAGATTTGAGTTATTTCTCCTTTCGGCATATTTATTTCAGTAAAAGGTGATGAGCAATAAATTGCACCTAAAGTCCATCCAATGCAAAACGTTGAATAATTAAAAAGTAGATTATTTCCTGTTTTATCTGAAATATAAATAGGCGATTCAAAATTTCCATAAATCCAAGGAAGATTTTTTGCTACTTGAATTGGATGTCGTGAAATATAGTCTCTTGAATTTGATTCTTGATATTTTGACCAAATATACCTTCCATTAATTTCATTTCCTGGAGGAGGAACAAACATATTTGCAGCAAAGAAAGGGAGAGTTAAAATCAAGTTTTGGGTAAGATTAAGTTCTCTTTTCTCAGCATGAAGTGTGAAGAATGGTATTAAATAAAAAATTGTATAAGTAAATGTTTTAATGATTTTTGTTATAGTTCAGTGAAAAA
>NZ_BFAZ01000016.1 GCF_003114815.1 Leptospira ellinghausenii | reverse complement strand
TTCCAATTCCAGGTTATCCAAGAAAGAATAAGTGATCCAAATAATGGACTGACGCTTCTTTCGGCAATTACAGAGTTAATTGAGTTTTTGATTTCATCTAGTATATTCATTATTTTATTTTTAATAAATTCAGTTTAAAATGTCGCATAACGAACTAGGGGAGACGACGTTCCCTGACCCTGAGTCCCGGAACGGGACGTTAGGGACTGGCACGGAGCTTGCGTATGCGAGCGAGTGACAGAAAGGGAATGTGTCGCAGACCAAGCGAGGCCGGAAGTGCCGAAGCGCAGCGTTTCCCCGCTGTTATGCGCAGCTTTTTTTTGTTTAAATATTTAATTTCTTCGAAATAATAATGATATGAGTATCAAAACTATTATCGTTATTTTGATATTCTATAGAATAAAATTTTTCACTTCTGAATTTACTATCGACAAGTAAATTTTTAATTTCATTTATATCATGATAGAAAAAATAAAGCTTTCTTCCGTCTTTTCCAATTTTAATTCCGGAGTCATCTGGGTTTCCTTGAACAAAACTTATGTAAAGGATACCATTTTTTTTCAATGAATTATGTAATTTTGGGATGAGGTTTCTAATATCAGAAAGAGAAAGATATGGTAGGCAAAAACCAGAAATAATACCATTGTATTTAATTTTTTGTACATTGAACTTTCTAATATCTGACACAAAAAATTTTAACGAAGGATTATTCAATTTCGCCAAATTAATCATATTTACAGATATATCGGTCCCTTCAATTTCGAAGTCATTTCTTTTATTTGAAAGAAATTTTGTAATATTTCCTGGTCCACATCCGAGATCTAAAATTTTTGAAGATATTGGTAAACTATCACAAAAGAAATCATAAGTTTCATTATATAGAGAAAAATCCATAAATTTTTCCTGATATAAGTTAGCGATTTCGTTCCAGGTTTCGAAGGTTTCAATATATTTATCCATTGGAATTTTAATTTAGTATAAGTTTGATATTATTCAATTCTACAGTATTGTTTAGTCACTAAAATTTATAAAAAGTTGCGCATAACGAACTAGCCTTAACGACGTAGGCTGGCCCTGAGTCCCGAACGGGACGTTAGGGACTGGTCACGACACTTGCGCAGGCAAGGGGAGTGCCAGAAGCCTATGTGTCGCAGACCGAGCGAGGCCTTGTGCCGAAGCGAAGCGTTAAGGTGCTGTTAGCCGCAGTGTTCGTCATTGTTTTTCACTTAAGAAATTTGTATCATGGATTTTTGAGAAATTGCAAAATTATTCAAATGTAATTATTTATGAATCATATCAGTATTGCTTTCTCTTAAATAGCAAGTTGAAAATGATTTTGATTCGCATATGAAAAGCATTGAAATTATTGGATATTTCATTATTTCTTTGGAAGGATAAAGCGTAATTGACATTTCAGTTTTTTTTGTGTTTGTATCTAAATGCAAATGAACGATTATTTCTTCGGTGTTTTGCATAATTTGGGTTAATGTATACACATTGTGTGTATTGTATAAATTTTCTTCATAAGTTTTTATAACATTGAAATATACTTTTTCTTCGAATAAAAAATCACATATACTAATAGTTTTATCAGTATCTAGGTAGAAATTATTGTCCTGGTCAAAAAAAAATAAATATGATGCATCCTGAACATTATAAACATAATCATGTTTAATTAGTTTATGAAAATTAGTGCAATCTTTTGTTTTTATGCTATTAATGAAACTGAGAACTTCTTGTTTGTTTTCAATACCTTCGTCAAAGTAAATAGTATGATTTAAGAAAAATTCTTTTTTTGGCTTTTTTGAATTTATATTACAATAACAGAGAATTAAGATAAGAGAAGAAATTGATATTCTCTGAATAAGTTTTAAAATATAAGATAGAATCATTGTTTATGAAAGAAGTTAATTGTAAAAAGATTAAAATTTCTATTATTTTTTTATTCTTAATAAAATTCGAACATTGCGGCTAACGAACTAGACTAACCGACGTAGGCTGACCCTGAGTCCCAACGGGACGTTAGGGACTGGCCACGACACTTGCGGATGCAAGGGGAGTGCCAGAAGCCTATGTGTCGCAGACCGAGCGAGGGCGCAAGTCCCGAAGCGAAGCGGTTAGTTGCTGTTATACGACGTCATTTTTTACTTCAATAAATCTTTAATTTCCTTAATCGAAAAAGTGATGTCTTTATTTTTACTTTCCTTTGATTCGATCGGTTTCTTATAAATAATTTGAGAAGCAGATAACAGAACAGAGTCTTTTTTCTCCGGATCAGAAATTAATTCTCCTAATATTTTTAATGTAGATGAAACTGCTTCCTTATGTGCGTAATCCTCCTCGATATTTCTTTCTTTGATGTATTGATTTATTAGAAATATTATTAGAGAATAGATCGGTATAAGTGCAAGAGACCTTAGGATAATGTAAGTTAAAGTTATATTGTTTTTGATAGTTTCTGTTTTATCACTAATTTCATTCGTATCATTGTTTATAGATTCTATTTTAGTCGATGTCAAAATATCTTTTATTAAGTTGTTTGTATAATACAAACCAAAGTATAAAGAAACAGTTATTAGAATAAGTGCAAATAATCTTCCAAAGAAAATAAATTTCTTTCTGTCTGCGTACGATTTTGATAGCTTTCCGGCGATTGTTGGACTTATTAATTGTTTGATATCATCTTTTAAAGATTGTACCTCGTTATTTGCTTGTATGAGTTTTCCTAATTCTATATTGATCGAATTTTTAGTTTCGGGAAGTATTGGGGTGAGTTGAATTTCTGAATAAATACCATAATTTCTGCAAAAGGTTCTGAAATTATCAAGATTAGCAATATAGTTATGATAATTTTGAAGAGATGGAGTAGATTCAAGAGTTGAATACAAGCTAGCAAGGTTATTTATTTGATTTGCTAGATTTGAGACTGTCGTGAAGGCAAGATTTACAAATGAGTTAGATTCAACTCCAGTTTCAAGTAAATTTATTATTTCATTAGTTGCAAATTCAACATCCTTATAATCTAAGTCATTCCATAAAGGGAACGATTCAAGACTAGCTTTTTGTTTTTTTAATGTCTCTTTTTTGAGGGTTTTTAGAGCATTGGAAATTTGTTTTATGTAATTAGTGTTTTTCATTTTTTTTCCGAAATTTAAATTTTAAATGATGTCGTATAACGAACTAGACTTACCGAAGTTCCCTGACCCTGAGTCCCGCCGGGACGTTAGGGACTGGCATGTAGCTTGCGTAAGCAAGGCGAATGCCAGAAAGGGAATTTGCCGCAGGCCGAGCGAGGGCTTGTCCCGAAGCGAAGCGGTAAGTCGCTGTTATGCGACGTGGTATAATTTCAATTATTCACTAATTTTCTCATTAAATTTATTCGAATAGTTGGAAAAAAGATTATTTCTGTCGATTTTTTCATCAATATAATATGAATCGAAAACTTCGATTACTTTGTCATGTAAAGATTGTTCAGAACAATATTCATGATATTTGGAACGATCATGAATCGTTTTGTTATTTATAATGTAATAAGTTCCTTTTGAATCGGACATTTTTTTTAAATTGAAAGGTTTTTTCAAATGATCCAAAATGATTTTATCACCAATTTTTTCTAAATTACTTAAGAATGTAATCCTACAATGGTTATTTTTCCCATTAAAGCCGGCATATTTGATTGGCGAGGAAAATTGAAATTCATTCTTGTCTTGCTTCCAGTTACCAATTCTAATAGTAGAGCAAGGGGTTCTATCTTCTGGAAGATAATCCATGTGATCATCTATCTCTATATAGAAATCACCGACTAAATATAGATCTCCAGGTGGAATAAAACAGCTACCACCACAAGGAAAGTTGCAAATATCGACAACACCCTTAAGTTTTAGGATACTTCCAGAAGTAATTATTAAATATTTACTAAATATATATCCATTTGTTACTTTCTCTTTAATCCATTTTCCTTTTTCACCATCAATAGTATCTTCAAAAGAATCCTTAGAATTAATAAATATTGGAGAACCAAAAGAGAATTTTCCAACTATATCCGATTTGAGATCAGGATTTTTTCTAGAATTTAGAATTGAAGCAGTAACAATTGCAAATTCTTCTTTTTCGGATTCAAATCTTTCATGATTTTTACAGCTTAAAAAGAGAATAAAAATTATTATAGATATGTTTTTTTTATTCATTGATTCTAAAATTTTATACCATGTCGCATAACGAACTAGCTAACAGACGTAGGCTGACCCTGAGCCTCGAAGAGGCGTTAGGGACTGGCACGTAGTTTGCGTATGCAAACGAGTGACAGAAAGCCTATGTGCCGAAGGCCAAGCGAGGGCGCAAGTCCCGAAGCGCAGCGGTTAGCGTATGTTAATTGCAGTGTCCAAGTTATAGAAAAGATAAAATTAAGAAAGAATCAAGGCCAAAAATATTGGTAAGAGATAAATAAATTCGACTCTTTGTTTTTGATTAATTTTCGCTGAAATATCCCAAACAGAGCATATTAAAACAGAACTGTGAGTGAAAAAAGCAAAGTAATTGAATAATGAGAAAGACGAAAACTAACTAAAAACTTTAATAAAATCTCTTCAAATAAACATTCAAAATCAAACTCGGCTTTCTCAGAGCATGACAAAGAACATGAAATTTCACAAACAGCGAAAATTTGAACAGAAACTTCTAAATCACTTTTTGGACATTGCAATTAACGAACTAGCCTTAACGACGTAGGCTGACCCTGAGTCCCGGAACGGGACGTTAGGGACTGGCACGTAGTTTGCGAAAGCAAACGAGTGACAGAAAGCCTATGTGTCGCAGACCGAGCGAGGGCGAAGTCCCGAAGCGAAGCGTTAAGGTGCTGTTATGCGAAGTAAACCATTTATATAATAATTATGATAACTAAAATTCATGAATATTATCAAAGTTTATTAATTGATCTTCCGAATAAAATCCAAATGGAACTTGGATTAAGAGAAAAAGCGCATAAGGATACGGCTGAGGACCATGTAAAAAAGCATATGAAAAACTAAACCATGATTGTGGAATGGATTTTTCGAGATTAAGGAATATTTTGTTAGTCAAAGAAAAATTCAATACTATCTCTTCTTTTTCAATATTAAAAAAATTGCAATTCGTTCTATTAATTTTTTTATAAAAAACGGAACTGTTGACTATATTTTGTTCGCATTTGTTGAAATTGATTGCGTTTTTTTTATAAAAATCATCTATTCCAAAATAGATAACCTGCACACCTGAAATTGTTTTATAAAGAGGAAATTGCTTTTTTGAATGAATTTGAAGAAAACCAATATATTTTCCTTTGGGAATGTTGAAAGAAATTTTGTCATCGTTGATTGACTCACTAATGTAGTAAGTTGGTAGGAATTTGGTATCATTATTATTAAAAGAATCTATATCTTGTATATAGAAATCGATAGATAAGATATATTTCTCTGGATTATTTACTGTAATAGAAATTTTAGATAAATTATTTTCGAAATTTTTTAATGGATTATCTTTAAGGGATGTTGCAGTCCTTGATAAACAATGTATATTTAGAAATATTAAAAAGTAGGTTAAAGATTTCATTGAGATTTTCAATTTTTTTGGTTTATTTCGCATAACGAACTAGGGGAGACGACGTTCCCTGACCCTGAGTCCCGACGGGACGTTAGGGACTGGCACGTAGTTTGCTAATGCAAACGAGTGACAGAAAGGGAATGTGGCGTAGCCCAAGCGAGGCCGAAGTGCCGAAGCGAAGCGTTTCCCCGCTGTTATACGCTGGCACGGTTAATATATCCAAAGACTTTTTGAACTAGAATCTACGAATGAGATATCTTTTTCATTAAATCCTTGTTTCTTTAATACTTTTTCAATTCTCTCTATTTCATCAATGTAATTTGAATTTCCTGTGAAGATTGAAATACAAATTTTATTTATTCTATCTTTATTTAAGGTTTTTATTAAGTGAGTATCTTGTTCGGAAAGAGACCAGCCATATATTAGTAAATTTCCGGATATTTTTGAAAACGCATTATAGTATATTTCTGCAAGGTAGTTACTTCGCTTAATTGTATTAAGCTTTTGATTTGACAGACCTTCTGATACAAACAGTGGGATTGAATCTCCTTTATTCCATCTATCAAATATTGTTTCTAGTAAATCTATATTCTTTTTAGCTTTAACTTTTCTTTCTATACCCATGATATTTGTTTCAAGAGCTAGATTTCCATGAGGATAAAATACTAAAGTAGATTTTTTTGCTTCTCCGTATGGCTCTTTTAAATTTTCCCAATCCGATTTAAATTCACTGGAGATGAAACAATCTTTAAAGCGATTTTTGGTTTTTTCGTTTCCTAGTAATATAGACCAATAGATAAGTAAATCATAATTTAGAGAGTAGATTTCTGAAAAGTTTGATAGAAAATTTGTTATATTTGGTAAAGAATAGTCGATTTTACTCTGTTTTGGGTGATTATTTTGAACTGATTGAATTAATGCATTTTTTATAGTTTTATAAGCGACTTGGGTTTTTTCTTCTTCAATGCTTAATGTTTCATTAATCTTAGTTGCATGCCAGAGCATACGTAAGACAAATTCAAAATCTTTGGTCTCAAAATGATCAAAAATTTTTTCTAAATCCTCATTTAGATTTTGTAATTCTTTCGCTTTTGCAAATAATGAACTATAACTGAAAGCTGAATCAATAGCTATACTTGCTCCGTTTCCCAGAATAACTGACTGATTAAAGTCATTTTTATTTTCTGACCATTCTATTAGGTTTTTCATCTTTTTCTCTTAAAAATTGTTTCCGTGCTTGCGTATAACGAATCAGCCTTAACGACGTTCTGTGTAGCTGAGCCTCTATGAGGCGTTAGCGTGACACGGAATGTGCCTTTAGGCCGAGCGAGGGCCCCACGAGAATCAGATTTCATCAGGAATCTGAGGCGAAGTGGAAAAGTGCCCGAGTGAGCGTTAAGGCGATGTTAATTGCAGTTAGTTAATATAGAATAAAAGTTTAATCGAAAGGGTCCTACAATCGAGCGCAAATTTTCTCTTAACTTTTAAAAAGCAAAAATCTTTATCTGCACTTTGATGGAGAGCATAGCTTAAATTGTTCTCTTCCAAAGCGTTAATCGACAAGACCCTCATAAAAAAATTTGCGCGTTTTCTTCTTTATATCAACTAATTGCAATTAACGAAATAGTGGAGACGACGTTCCTCGTAGCTGAGCCTACGTAGTAGGCGTTAGCGTCGGCGCGTCTTCTTGCGTGCAAGAAGCGTGACGGAGAGGAATGTGGCGAAGCCCAAGCGAGGCCTTGTGCCGTAGCGAAGCGTTTCCACGCTGTTATACGCAGTGGGTAATTAAGACCAAATGGTTTTTAATCCAGATATTTTATATTTCTTTATCTCTGAATCTTTAGAGATGAAAGTTAGTTTTCTTGATATACATTGCCAAATGAGCATTCGGTCAAATGGATCTTTATGAAAATCTTCTTTCAAGTTATGGTAAGAAGACGCTTCTTCTTGGCTTAGCTCAATTATATTTATGTTCAATTTTTCAAGTAATTTTGGAATTTCCTCAGGCTTAAAACCTGAAAGTTTCAGTTTTCCGAGTTTAAATTTTAAAGAAATTTCCCATAAAGAGATTGCGCTAACAAAAATCTGATTTTCTTGGTTCTGAACTATTTTGATGATATTTTTACTTAATTGTTTTGAATCACCAATTACCCAAAGTAAAGCATGAGTATCTAATAAATAAGTCATTAAATGTTTAAGAATTCTTCTTCGGTAATGGAGAAATTCTTTTCAAAAGTTATTTTAACTTTTCCATCAAGCAGGCCAATTTTTCTTTTGGCATCAGACTTTTGGTTAATCGGAACAATCATAGCGATAGTTCTTTTGTTTTTTCCAAAAAGAATCCCAACTTTTTCACCTTTCTTAACATATTCAAGAACTTCAGAAAAGTGAGATTTTAATTCGCCAACTGCATAGGATTTCATAATAGTTTGAGAATGCGAGATGTTGACAAGTTGTCAAGATAAATTCTTTCCAAAATATGAATGAATTTTTACCCATTGCGTATAACGAACTAGACTTACCGAAGTTCCCTGACCCTGAGTCCCGGAACGGGACGTTAGGGACTGGCATGTAGCTTGCGTAAGCAAGGCGAATGCCAGAAAGGGAATTTGCCGAAGGCCGAGCGAGGGATTGTCCCGAAGCGAAGCGGTAAGTCGCTGTTATGCGCTGGCTCATGTTTGGAAACGGCTGTTGTTGAAATCAATTACTTCTGAACGAAAATTACTAATTGAATTTTTAGAAATATCCATTGCAATTTCTTTTGTTATAATTGTACCTTTTTTATAGTTTAGTATATCGGTATACAATCGGGTGCCGATTTTTGATTTTATATTCTCATATGCAAATAATCTTTGTAGTCGATACGAATATGATTGAAGTATTAATGTATTCTTAGGTGTTATGTATTGTAAATTGTCTTTTTCTATTTCAGGAGGAAATATTATATTTTTATATTCTATTTTGTTTTCTTGTATTTCTCCCTCTATATTTTGAATGAAGGTTATTAATACATTTTCTCCTAGATAGTTGTCGTTAAGTATAACTATATATCTCCACGTATCAAATAGTGAAATTTGTGCAATTAATTGTCTAATTTCTGTTTTTCCATATATTAAGATTGAATGCGTAGGTTTATTGTCCCAAAAATCTTCTACTGCTGGATATTCATTGTAATTTGGAAATACAATATATCCAGCAGAATATCCTTTTATATAAGAGATCAGATGTTTTACCCAGATAATATTTCCACCGAAATGTAAATATGCTTCATATGCAATTTTCGCTATTGATCTTAAAGCTTTATAATTCCCAGTTGAAAACATGAATTCGAATTTCGGATTATCTTGATATTGCGATTCCCCATTTAAAATTAAATTTTTATTTCCTTTCTTATTTAATATTTTTAACTTTTTTTCTAAATCGATTTCATTATTATAATATATTTTGTATTCATTATCTCCAATTTTTAAAATGTCACTGGCTGATTTTAGACCTTTTTTGGATTTTAAAACATAGGGTTCATTTGTTTCCTTTTCTGTTAGTTGTATTCCTGGACTTTTACCCCTATCTCGGTGAACATTTAGCATTGCGGATGCTATTTTTGTTAAATTTGAAAGCTCTTTATCCAGTTTATTTCCAAGTTCATGATTACATTCTTCACAAACTGTGAATGTTGTTAATTTGCCCCCAATGGATTGAGGAATTATATGTTCTTCTGATTTTTTAGTAATTTCAGTGGAGCAATAAATGCATTTCATTGTGATTTTTTTGAGCTTGCGCATAACGAACTAGCCTTAACGACGTAGGCTGACCCTGAGTCCCAACGGGACGTTAGGGACTGGCCACGACACTTGCGTAGGCAAGGGGAGTGCCAGAAGCCTATGTGTCGCAGACCGAGCGAGGCCGTAAGTGCCGAAGCGTAGCGTTAAGGCACTGTTATACGCAGTATTGCAATTTTAAATATTTTTCAATGCTACACATAACTCTCTTCCGATTAATTTTCCAAAGTCGAAATATTCTACTAATGCAACTTTTTCTAAACGAAGTGCAACACGTTTGTGATTTTCTAAAAATTCAAAATTTAATATCGGGTTTGAAATTGAATAATGATAAAGATTGAAGTTGAGTAGTTTTGTTTCATATTCATCAAAATCTAGATATTGAGAATTTTTATTTGTATTAGAACTGAAATGTTTTATATTTTCATCATCATCAAATTTTAAGTGAAGATCAATTCTTTTAATTTTATTATTATTAGTTATATTATCTGACAAGATATTCAAGGTTTCAGACGAATTATTTAAAAATTTCGAAAAGCCAACGTATTTGCTTATTCTTTTGTTAATTATTTGGCAACTTTTTAAGGAATCAATAATACCTGATTGAAGACTTCCAGACTCATTTTTGGTATTTCCATACCCAATGAGTTCTAAATGAATAACGTAATCATTAATATTACTATCGATTTTCTTTAAATGATAAGTGTTTAATTTAATGAAATTTCGCTTTGTAATGCTGCAGCTAATCAAAAAAGTAAAAAGAAATATTAAGATTCTATTATTCATATTTAAATCATTTTCTGCAATATTGCGTATAACGAACTAGGGGAGACGACGTTCCCTGACCCTGAGTCCCGAATGGGACGTTAGGGACTGGCACGGAGTTTGCGGATGCAAACGAGTGACAGAAAGGGAATGTGTCGCAGACCAAGCGAGGCCGTAAGTGCCGAAGCGCAGCGTTTCCCCGCTGTTATGCGTAGTCCTGCTACCATACATTAAGACCGGTTCCAAAACGGACATTTACTTCATTTATTGACCATCTGATAGTTTGCCCACCACCATTTCCAAAGAAACTACTTGCATCATAAATAGCGTCAGACTTGTTAAACTGAATGTCGCTCATTAAGTAGAAGTTATCACTGATGAAATATCTAGAACCAAGAGAAAGACCATATTGTATTATTGTAGGTTGAGAATTCGATTTACTACCATATCCACCATGAATTCTAATATATGGATCAAAATTAGAATATTTCAAAAAGTGATATGAAAAGTTTATAGATGCAGTATTTAAAATAAAATAATTTCGAATATCGAATTGTAAATAAGGAGAAAGTATTTCTAAATTAGTTCTTTCCTGGACGGATAAAGCTTTTTCTGGATTTAAAACGCTGTAAATGTTAAGAAGTAAATTTCCTTGAAATTTATCGATGGAAAGATTTTCTAAATTATACTTATTTTGATTAATACTAAAACCTAAACCAAAATTTGATTTAAAAACATATTCAATTAAAATAGAGTAATTTTCGCCTGATAATTTAGGTTTATCGGCATTTCTGAATGCATAAGTACTTAATAAGTATTCATTTTCATTTCCGAAAGTTCTTACAAAATATCCTAAAGTATCGACGGTTCCTTTTCTGTTAGAATAAAAATCACCAGAAACTTTATTTGGATTAGTGTGTGGAAAAGAGATAGGTTTTCCATAGATAGCTTCAAGAAACAATCCATATCGTTGTGGTTCACTAAAAATTCCAGAGAATGGAATGATTATTGAAAATAGTAAAATTATCTTTTTTTTATTCATTTTTTCCTTTATAAATTAATTTGCAGGATTACGCATAACGAACTAGCCTTAACGACGTAGGCTGACCCTGAGTCCCGGTAACGGGACGTTAGGGACTGGCACGTAGTTTGCGTATGCAAACGAGTGACAGAAAGCCTATGTGTCGCAGACCGAGCGAGGGCGAAGTCCCGAAGCGAAGCGTTAAGGTGCTGTTATACGCAGTGTATCTTGCTCAAACTAGAGTTCTTTAATTTTGTAATTGATAAAATCGATTTCAAACTTTTTGTTTGATGAGTAGAAGGTCGCATTTTCTGGACTAGTTTCAAGTTTAAAATCGGAATCATTTTCTATTTTTAAAATAGTATGTTTGATTCCAGCTTTTATATATTCAAGTATAACTTCAGTTGAGTTAGTTGGCTTGATAAAATAAAAACAATTTGAATCTTTGCAGACTTTTTCTAAATATTTAAAACTATAATCAATGTATTCTTCTGGAAGTTGAAGAGATGAATCATTGTTTTTAATATAGGAGTAGCTAAGTAATTCTTCTGGCTTGAATTTGTTTGATTTATTAAATCTAAAATAATCAATATGAGTATTGTCATTATCATCATATTTTCTTATACCGATAAGATTATCATTCTTGTCCCAATATAGAGGATATATTTTTTCGAAAACCTGAGAATTATAATTCTTATCATCTGAGATTATAAAAAAACAAAATTTTGAATCGAATTCTTCGTTACATTTTTCTTCGAAATCATCTGTGCTTTTTAGGATATAAGAATAAGAATTGGAGGGAGCTTTCTCCGTTTTAATAATTTTATCGACTAAATAAAAACTATGTAATTCTTTTGAAAGAAAAGAATCGAAAACCCAACCAGTTGAACCTTTGTATTGTATTTTAACCCAATGTCCGTTGATATTGTTAATTTTAGCAGGAATTTTTTCTTTGCTAATAACGGTAACAATTTTTCCAAATTCAATAGAACCTATTTTTTGAGAAATTTCATTAGGTTCGCTCCTTATGTTTAGATTTGGTTTGGCAATATTATAAAAATGTTCAGATTCTTTATCTACTTTTTGTTCAACATTTTCTTTACATACAATATTAAAGAAAATAGAAATTAAGATTATTATCCAATAGTGGTTTTTCATTTTTTATCCTTTTTTATATAATTTTGATACATTGCGTATAACGAACTAGACTTACCGAAGTCCTCCGACCCTGAGTCCCAACGGGACGTTAGGGACTGGCATGTAGCTTGCGTAAGCAAGGCGAATGCCAGGAGGAGGATTTGGCATAGCCCGAGCGAGGGCTTGTCCCGAAGCGAAGCGGTAAGTCGCTGTTATGCGCAGGAGAAGTTATTTTAAATTGAATCAAAGATTTTTTTCATTTCTCTGTCAGTGTAATTTTTATTGGATTTGATTATTTTATAAGATCTTTCTACTTTCTTAATTTCTTCACTTGGATTGCATGGACATTTATTTTTACATTTATTTGTTTGTTCTGTATATTCTTCGATGACATCAAAATTCTTAAGATTAATGCTAAAAGTATTGATAGTGCCAAAGAAGGAATAGAAATTACAATCACCACCTTCGCCGCCATAATAAGAAAGTTGAACATAATTATTAGATAGTTGATAAGGATCACCTGTAGAGATACCAATATCTAAATCTGTAAAAATCAATTTTTCGTTTTTAAGAATAAAATTCATGCAATCGGAATACTTGTATTTTGAGCAATTTTCTTCAGTAGGTGAAATTGAAATCAGGATATAATTTTCAAATTGCAAAATCTTATTTAAGAAAATCGGTTTATTTTTAAAATCGTCCCAGTCAATTTCGGTAGGTTGGCGTCTTTGTTTTAATTTCGAATTTATAAATTGAAATAAGTCTTTTGAATTTAAATTATATAAGTCTTCAACAAGAGAAGAAGATTCTTTTAAATATGGAGAAAATGCATAATAAAAGTTGTTATCAAATCTAATCTTCACCCATTCGCCTACGGTATTATCTATATTTTCAACTTTATTCGTTGTGCTATCAACTTTGATAATTTTTCCGCTATTTAATTTAGTATATTTTTCTGAATTTTTATCAGGCTGTTTTCTTATATTTAGTCCTGAAATAGCAGAAACGTAATGAAATTTACCTGGATTAACTTTTACATAATTGTCTTGTTTAAAGTTTTGTGTAATCAAACATCCAAAGAGGAAGGTTAGGATTAGAATTTTCTTATTTAACATATTTATTCTTCTCTTGCGCATAACGAACTAGGGGAGACGACGTTCCTCGTAGCTGAGCCTGCGGATGCAGGCGTTAGCGTCGGCGCGCTTCTTGCGATCGCAAGAAAGCGTGACGGAGAGGAATGTGGCGCAGCCCAAGCGAGGCCTTGTGCCGAAGCGAAGCGTTTCCTCGCTGTTATACGCCGTTTCGTAGTTTCAGTATAAATTCGACAGATTGTTTTAATTCGGGTATTTTGTTTTTACAGATATTAAAAATTATTTCGTGGTCAAGACCTTCATAATGATGGGAGATTACATCTCTCATTTTCATAATTTTTTCCCAATCTGTATCTGGATATTTATTTAGAAATTTATCGTCTAATTTTACAACAGATTTAATATTATCTCCGATTGCTTGTATTCTCATTGCAATTGAATCTAGAATTGTAATTCCATCATTGGAATTAATAAGATCATCAGGGAATTTTATTTTTTCGAATCTAGTTTGAATGATTACGATCGATTCTTGAATAAATTCAAACCTTTCATAGATTTCTTCAGACATTTATAATATCTTTCTGAATTCTATTTAGAAAAGAAGGCTTAATTTGATTTCTTTTTCTAATAATGTCTACATTTCTTTCAAAAAGTTTTTCTAAAAATATTTTTAAACCTACAAAAGAATCAAAATCGGGACTTTTCATTTCAACGAGTAAGTCAACATCGCTATCAGAATTAACTTTATCTTTTGCAAAAGATCCAAAAATTCCGATTTTCAGAACACCAAAATTATTATTGAGAATTGGTTTGATTTTCGTTAATTCCTCAATCAATTCTTTTTTGGATTCAACTTTCATATGGTATATTATCCTAACGCAAATGGAAAAGTCAATAAATGAGAATGGAATTTTCTTTGCGAAAATAGCTTCTTATACGAATTTCCTTATTTTTTTCATGTTTTTAGGGAAATTTTTACGAAATGGCGTATAACGAACTAGACTTACCGAAGTTCCCTGACCCTGAGTCCCGGAACGGGACGTTAGGGACTGGCATGTAGCTTGCAAATGCAAGGCGAATGCCAGAAAGGGAATTTGCCGTAGGCCGAGCGAGGGCTAGTCCCGAAGCGAAGCGGTAAGTCGCTGTTATACGTCGTGTTTTATTTATATCTATTATTTATTTCATTTTCTTTGCGAATATATTCTTTGGATTTTTCTGAGATATTTTTATTTGAGATATAATTTTTAATTAACTCGACTTCTCTCCTTGAAATTCTAATTTCTTGATCTCTTTGTTCTCTTCGATATTTAAATTCAAGTAAGTTTGTATTTGGATTATCATTAAAAAAATTAATGGAAACATTTTGATTAAAATAAGTGTTATCATTTGAATCAACAATATACAAGTTTACACTACAAATATTCTTGTAGAAGCTATCCTTGTTTTTACGAGCAATAGAATCCCAGTTAAGGAATTTGTCTAAGCATTCAATAAACTCCATTCGTTCAGGTTCCTTAATTAAGAAAGTCAAAGGCGGTATAACCGAAGAAAAAAGTCCTGTATTTAAAATAAGAACCTCAATAGAAGTAGATTTCGGTAAAAGAGAAACTGTAATCATGTTTTCTTTTTTATCTAAATATATAAAACCAGTTTGAAATTTGTGTTCTTTAAAATTATCTAAAGTTTCATAATCTCCCCATATTTCTGTGTAATTTGGAATTTCTTTTTCTATTTTGGTGACTTCGTTATTATTTCCGCTACTACTGCAGCCTAATAGATTTATTATAAAAAGTAGAATTAGTAATATTTTCATTGTGTATCCTTTTTTAAAACATGACGTATAACGAACTAGACTTACCGAAGTCCTCCGACCCTGAGTCCCGGAAGGGACGTTAGGGACTGGCATGTAGCTTGCGAATGCCAGGAGGAGGATTTGGCGTAGCCCGAGCGAGGCCGAAGTGCCGAAGCGAAGCGGTAAGTCGCTGTTATACGAAGTGGCGAATTGGTTCATTTGTTGAATATATTTTCTATTATTGAATTATATTTAAATAAAATATGCGTTGATGCAGATGCTTTATTTTGAAGCTCTTCAATTGTCCAGAGCATTGCTTGAATGTCAGGTTTTGTCTCAAATATATGAAATTTGCCTTCCTCTAACGGAAAATTGGAACCATCGGGATTGGTCACATTGAAACCTTTTTTTATTCGGAAAATTACATACTTCCCAGCGACGTGAATAATGTCTGGTCTTCTATTTATTGGTATATTTTTGTTTAAATTATAGTATTCATTTAAATGATTAAATATCGTTTGACCACTTAAACCTGAAGAAGCATAGATTATTTTATAAGGCCAATCATCATAATCAGAAATTCTTACTAATGGATTTATTCGATTGGTTAATGGAAGTGTTTTTGGTATTGAAGAAATTCCATCGAGAGCATCAAATAGTTGTTCTTTGTCAAGATTAGACTTAATTGACGCTATTCCTAAACAACCTTCTACCGGGCCGAATGATTTTCCATTTCCTTCAGAATTATAGAAATTATATTTAGGTGCTGTATCTGTAGAAATAATAATATCTAGTTGTTTTGATTCTTCTCCATCTTCCCCAAATAAATAACCTCCGAAGTAAATGTTGCATTTTGATGGAGCATGCATTTTTAGGAATCTAGCATAAACATATTCTCTGCTAAATCCTATGTCAGTTGTATTTGGAAATATAGATGCTACTTCAGCTTCACCTCTTAGAACTTTTGCTACATTTTCAAAATATTCTTCTAATCTTCGATAAAAAGGCTTTTTCATTTTATTTTCACTAGTTTATAAATTTATTTTTCGCCATTTCGCATAACGAACTAGACTTAACGACGTAGGCTGGCCCTGAGTCCCGAACGGGACGTTAGGGACTGGCCACGACACTTGCGCAGGCAAGGGGAGTGCCAGAAGCCTATGTGTCGCAGACCAAGCGAGGCCTTGTGCCGAAGCGAAGCGTTAAGTCGCTGTTATACGCCGTTTCGTAGTTTCAGTATAAATTCGACAGATTGTTTTAATTCGGGTATTTTGTTTTTACAGATATTAAAAATTATTTCGTGGTCAAGACCTTCATAATGATAGGAGATTACATCTCTCATTTTCATAATTTTTTCCCAATCTGTATCTGGATATTTATTTAGAAATTTACCGTCTAATTTTACAACAGATTTAATATTATCTCCAATTGCTTGTAGTCTCATTGCAATTGAATCTAGAATTGTAATTCCATCATGGGAATTAATAAGATCATCAGGGAATTTTATTTTTTCGAATCTAGTTTGAATGATTACGATCGATTCTTGAATAAATTCAAACCTTTCATAGATTTCTTCAGACATTTATAATATCTTTCTGAATTCTATTTAGAAAAGAAGGCTTAATTTGATTTCTTTTTCTAATAATGTCTACATTTCTTTCAAAAAGTTTTTCTAAAAATATTTTTAAACCTACAAAAGAATCAAAATCGGGACTTTTCATTTCAACGAGTAAGTCAACATCGCTATCAGAATTAACTTTATCTTTTGCAAAAGATCCAAAGATTCCGATTTTCAGAACACCAAAATTATTATTGAGAATTGGTTTGATTTTCGTTAATTCCTCAATCAATTCTTTTTTGGATTCAACTTTCATATGGTATATTATCCTAACGCAAATGGAAAAGTCAATAAATGAGAATGGAATTTTCTTTGCGAAAATAGCTTCTTATACGAATTTCCTTAATTTTTTCATGTTTTTAGGGAAATTTTTACGAAATGGCGTATAACGAACTAGCCTTAACGACGTAGGCTGACCCTGAGTCCCGGAACGGGACGTTAGGGACTGGAACGACACTTGCGTAGGCAAGGGGAGTGCCAGAAGCCTATGTGTCGCAGACCGAGCGAGGCCGTAAGTGCCGAAGCGAAGCGTTAAGGTGCTGTTATGCGAAGTTGCGATTTATATTGATTTCTTTTTGCTATATAATGTATCATCAATTGCTATAGCATTTATTAGATATTCTTTTAGAATTGTCTCATTAATTTGATTTTGATTATGGTAAGTAATACAAAAAACCTGTTTTCTATTCTCTTTTTCTAAGATATTATATTTGTCATTAATTAAATATCCATTGCAGAATCCGAATTGAACACCAAATTTAGGTCCATTTTTTATAGAAGATGGCCAAATAAAACAGATTCTGCTATTTTTGAAATAATATAGAACTGAATATGAGATTTTTTCTTCAAGAGAAGTGAATTCAGAAGTTATATCCTTCAATCTAGAAACGATTTCTAATTCATCCTTTGAAAGTGATTTATAAAAATTCTCAAATTTATTTTCAAGAAATTTCATTATAGAAAAAGTTGTTCAAGAAATTGATTTTAATTTTTTAGAAAGAAGTCCTGTGATGAGACCTAAAATTAAAGAAGAAATAATTAAAGGTGGAAGAATTGAATAATTTTTCGGAACAATAGCTAAGTTTATGAACCAAGGAATATTTAAAAAGAAAGTCCATAAAATAGAATGAATTAGAACAGAAAAACCAGAGTTAGATAAGTAGACAATTGCGCCACAAAAGAACCAAAATGACATAGATTGTATGAAAATTAAAATTGGAGTATTTGAATCAGCAATGTAAATTATAGAACCTTCGATAACTGAGAGTATTAAACCTATTAAGAAGGCATTTCGCCAAAGATTGAATCTAGAGATTGAGTTTTCTTTCATATATTCGTATGTATAGTAAGTATATGATTAGTCAAATAAAAAACTAATTATTAATAAATTATTTCGCAATTTCGCATAACGAATTAGCGTTAACGACGTAGGCTGACCCTGAGTCCCGGAACGGGACGTTAGGGACTGGCCACGACACTTGCGGATGCAAGGGGAGTGCCAGAAGCCTATGTGTCGTAGACCGAGCGAGGCCTTGTGCCGAAGCGAAGCGTTAATGCGCTGTTATACGACGTATTCGATTTATAGTAAATAGCTTCTAGTCGCTTTTGTCTTATTATTCGGAGGTATAATTTTCATTATACCGTGTGTTTTTTCGCTTTGATTAACAAAATAGTCACTATTGAATGAATATATTCTAATACATTCTTCTAAAATTACATGGAGTTGGTTTTGGAAGTTTTTTGACCGAGGAAAAGCTCGCCATCTAACTATTGGTCCATCGATTTTGGTGATATTGTTATTGCTTTCGAATATTAGAAGATATTCATCAGTTTCGATTATATTTCCGAAATATGATGTTCCTGCATTCAGTATTTCGTTGTCTAATTCCTTTAAGTAAATATTTGCTTTTTCCGTTAGATAGGATTCGTTTTTTTCTGGTTTTGCATAATTATTAAATTTTTTAATCGCTAGGTTACCTTTATTTATTTCATAGATTTTGTCATCGATTCCCCAGCTAAAATAATTTTTTCGTTTCGATGTACTTGATAAGCTAAGTATTTCACTGTATTTCCTGATATATTTAGGCTTGCCATAGATATGTTTCTCGTGTTCTTCCCAATTGAATAATGCTATGAATGGAACGGAATCTAAAGAGGAATTTACTATACTTAGGAATGCATAATTTGCAAATGCCGAATATTTCTCGGAAATTTTAAATATGTGTGGTTCAATTTCATTTTCTGAATATCTACTTATTTCGTTTAATGATAATTCATATAATCCTTCGTTTCCTGCAGATAAGGCAATCTGTGGATACTTATTAGCTTTTAAATTTAGAATGTTGCAATCCCAGAGTTTATTTGGACGAATATTTATGTGATATTTGTTTCTGGTGTTTATTGTTGATTGAAATAGACCGTTGTCATTACAGAAATAAAGGTTATTGCTATAAATTTCTGTATCGTGAGGAATTATTCCGCCCGGCATATCTTGTTGGTTTGTTTTAAATTTTGAAATTTCTTCTTCAGTAAGAATAAATAGTGTCTTTGCAACTCGATTATACTTTTTTAAATATAGAGATTTGAATTCATCATCAGCTAGTATGTTGTTGAATCCGTGTTCATACAAATAGTCATTGTCTAAAAATGCATGGTTCAATATAATTCGTTCTTTTATCTTTTTGTTAATATATTCGATAATTTCGTACCAAGAATAGATAGAAACAGTATTATCGATTTTCCATAGATATAGTTTACCACTGTAAACATTAGAATCAGTAAAGTCACCTTTAATTGTTATTACTAAAGGTTGCATTTGATTCCTCTTTTGATCTTCATCATTTGGTGTTTACGGATGATTTTATGCTCGCACCAGTTTTGAAGGATTTTTGTATTGGGTACATCTTGCCGATTTCCAATAATGTCAGCTGGATATCCATGCCATTCCTCTTTCGAGTTCCCATCTATAAATTTTGCAATATAGGATGCTGTTTTGTTGACTAAAAGTCCAATTTGGTTCATTCTGCCTTTTTCTAAAAATATTCCCCAAGCTACATTATTGTCTTTCCAATTTTTTTCATAAGAGTTTTGAAAAATATGGATTTCTATTTTTTCAGAAATAGTCCAAAATGATTTCTCTTTACTTTTTGCTTTTCTATGATGTTTTAGGAGTAGGTATTTACATCCTAAGTCTTCAAATTCAATAATTTTGGTTTTCATTTGCAAATTCCTAGGATAATTTTCGAATATGTCGTATAACGAACTAGGCTAACCGACGTAGGCTGACCCTGAGTCCCAACGGGACGTTAGGGACTGGCCACGACACTTGCGGATGCAAGGGGAGTGCCAGAAGCCTATGTGTCGCAGACCGAGCGAGGGCGTAAGTCCCGAAGCGAAGCGGTTAGGTGCTGTTATACGCAGTTAGAAACAATTAGTTCCAGCTAATACTGTTTTTAGTCTGTTTACTTTTAATTCTATTAATTTGAGAAAATTTATTAAGTAATTGGTTTAGTTTTGAGTATATTTTCTTTGTTTTAATGTTATTTTCTTTAGCAAAATACTCAATTCCTTTAATTCCGTTGTATAGCTCTAGATAATGATTTTCCATCTTCTCTTTTGCGAAGTATTTTCGTAAAGACTCGGATATTTTTAATATATACAGTATTGATTCTAATGATAGTTTATTTTGATCGACTTTGGAGATGCACATTCTGGCTATAAGAAAGAAATTATCCAAAGAGAAAGGTTCGATCCATCTATTCTTACTCCATTCGACAAAAGTATTTCCATAATTATATAGTAATCTTTTTCCATATGGTTTATTTTTATCTATAAAATTGTAAATATGGATACTCGAATAAAAATCATATTGAGATATTGATTTTATCAGTTTACTTTCTAAGGAAAACTTAATTAATCTTATTGTCTCGGTTGATATATTTGCCAAAAGGTAATCTTTTTGGTTTTCCGATAAAACTTCACTTTCTTCGATTTTTTGAAATATATATGAGATCATCCATAGAGACCGCTTGAAGAGTTCCCCATCCTTGATATCGATACTAGCTTTTACTATTGATGGAAATATTCCTAAAACACTTTCATTGAATACTTCCCAATTCCTATTTAATTCTGTTTTTTTTGTGAATTCACTTTTGTATAAGAAACTAAATATATGAATTTCGTTTTCTGGAGGAATATTTTTATGATTAATAAAATCTTCTACAGTTGTTCTGTAATATTGTAATACATCAGAGTAGTTAGGCTGAATCTCATTTTTTATTATGGAGTTAAATATGTTTTTGAGGTATCCAAAAAGGTCTTCGTATTTATCAATTAAAATTTCTTCACTATAAAGTTTACGTAATTGAAAAACAATTGATCTAATGCACGCTGATATAGTTGAATATGCTTTTCTTTCAATTGCTATATTTAATATTCGTTGAAGAAAAATTTCTATTAGTTTTGCCTGTTTCGAACCTGAATTCCAAAACGGATTTATTTTTGGCTGGAATATATTGTAAATTTTATCGATTGTCGCATGAATAATAAATTGTGGAAGCATCCAGTCATTCGAATTGATTGCATTGACAACAAATTCTCTAACTATAAAGATATTATTTCTTCCGAAGCTAATTGTTTGAGATTCTAGTGAATCTGAGTTTAATGGATTTAATATTTGATCTACATCATTTCCATTAATTTCATTTATAATTTTATATATATTATCTACTGAAATGCTATTATTTAGAATTGATAATGAAAGAGGTATGAGCGATACTATAAATAATATAAAAAGTATTATGGAAAAATAAACGAAATTTAACGAAAAATCATAGTTATTGATTACAAAAATATAAGAAAAGAATGATGTAAGAGTTGAGATTACAAAAATATATCCGAGCTTAATTATGCTTTTATTTTTTGTGAGGTATTCGATTGTAAAATAGCGGATACTATTGTTAATTAATGAGAATGAGATAATAAAGACAGAGATAAAAAGTCCAATGGCTGACGCATTTGCACCAATGATTGTTAAAAGTAAACCTGAAATAGTCTCTTTATTTCTTAGATTTAAATAATCGGGAATATACTGTGTTGAATTTAAATAAAGTGCTATAGAAATGATTAAGTAGAATACTAAATAAGGAAGATGGTATATATAATATACATTTCTTTCCATAAAGAAACGAAATACTCTTAAAGTTTTAAATTTTATTTTGAAATAATAATTCTTTATTCTATTCATTTTTTCTAATTGCGTATAACGAACTAGGGGAGACGACGTTCCTCGTAGCTGAGCCTCGCAGAGGCGTTAGCGTCGGCGCGTCTTCTTGCGTAGCAAGAAGCGTGACGGAGAGGAATGTGGCACAGCCCAAGCGAGGCCGTAAGTGCCGAAGCGCAGCGTTTCCCCGCTGTTATGCGCTGGACGGTTTTATTGGAAAGTATATTTTGCTAGTTCATTTTTATATGCAATATACTTAGAATAAGCCTCTGGATTAGTATTCTCTTCTAATTTGTTAATATCTTCCTCACTGATTTTGAGTAATGAATTTAAATAAAGAAAGTAACCGAAAAACAGGTTGAATAGTAATGAAATTGAAATAAGCAAGAAAGATGATGGTAATTTTAGAAAATTTGAAATTCCAACGATAATGCAATCAAAACTGAAGCATAATATTGGGATTTCGCCTGGTCGTAATGGCATAAAAGTAATCGGATAAATTACTCCTATTAACGTTAATATTAATAATGAAAATAGTAAATTTCTAAAAGTTTCTCTTTGTCTGTTAAAGTTTTTAATATTATCAATATGTATTTTTAAATTACCGATATGATCTTCTAAATCAAGTAAGGTTTGTTTTATTCTCTCTTCTTCTTCATTTATTTCCTTGTAATTTTCAATTTGAATTAAGGCAAAATTGCTAGACATTAGCAGATTATTATTTTTCTGGCTTTTGGACTTAAATTTGTTTGAGATTATTTGATCTATTTCATTTAAATTTTCATAGCTGCTAAAATTAAATTTATTCAATATATCTTTTAAGTTATAAGTTTTTGTGTTCGCTACGTAATCATCGAATTCTTTATCATCGAACACATTTTCCCTCTTTTGAGTATTTAACCATTCAAAATGTCTATCTTGAAATCTATTCATCAATATTTGGGTTTTATGTAAGTATTCTTTATTTTTTAAGATTAATTCATCATAGAGTATTTCTCTTGATAGTAACTTCGAAAGAAGAAATGCTCCAACGATTCCGATTATTGCAGCTGATGATTGGGAAATTGTACTAAATATCCAACTATAATCCGACATAAATATTGCCTTTTTTTTGAAATTTCTACCGTCTTGCGCATAACGAATTAGTGGAGACGACGTTCCCTGACCCTGAGTCCCGAACGGGACGTTAGGGACTGGCACGGAGTTTGCGGATGCAAACGAGTGACAGAAAGGGAATGTGCCGCAGGCCAAGCGAGGCCGTAAGTGCCGAAGCGCAGCGTTTCCACGCTGTTATGCGCCGTTAACTATTTTTATTTATATTTTTTCCTGATTTTATCAGAAAGATCCTGTATTTTTGAGCTTTTAGGTTCAAAGAGTTCAATTAAAACATATTCTAAGACCTCAAAGGCACTTAATAAATCTTCTCTATCGATTACTGTATTTGAATGACTTCCAACATTTCCTAAAATTTTTAGAGTTAGAAGTAATTCTCCGATTGGAGTATTAATTTTTTTGAATTCTTCAATTCTTGTATGTAAATTTAACTTTTTACCTGATGAATCTATTTTTGGAATTCCAAGGTCTGTTAAAAGAATTTCAATAGAAGTTCTGATTTTATTAGCACATGCAGCATTATCTATCCAGAATAAATCAAATGATTTTATTAAAATGGTTTGAAGCGTCCAATTAAATTTCGGTGATTTAGGGAATGTTATTAACTTTAAGGTTGGTGATATGCTTTTAATAGTGCAATGTTCAATGTGGTAAGCCTGATTATAATCTTCTGAATCTTTATCAACTGTAAGGACTAATCTAGTTTCTCCTGAAATTGATGTTTTATTTTTGCATTTATTACATAGTAGAAGTCCAGCAAAGTGCCCGGTATAATAATCTGGATCCCAGCCGAAACCTTCATCATTATCGGGATCAGTTACTTTGTCTCTGTAAGTTTCTGAACTTAGATCTTCTCCAAAATGGAATTCTGCTTCGTTTATGTATAAATGTCCTTCCTGACAAAAAGCACATGGTCCAATTGGTTGTTTTGTTGTTGGTGAGAAAGATTTTAAAAATTTTTGATCGATCATTTTTTTTCCTCAAAAGTAAATTTAGTTAATGGCGCATAACGAACTAGCCTTAACGACGTAGGCTGACCCTGAGTCCCTACGGGACGTTAGGGACTGGCCACGACACTTGCGCAGGCAAGGGGAGTGCCAGAAGCCTATGTGTCGCAGACCGAGCGAGGGCGTTAGTCCCGAAGCGAAGCGTTAAGGTGCTGTTATACGAAGTCGCGACTATATGCTAAATTTTGTTAGTTCTAAAGGAATCGTATCTTTGAAATATTTCTCGAAATTTAATTCCTTATTTTTTCCCTTTGAAAATTCTCCGTCAATAATTAAGTCATGATGGTGATTTGTTATTTTTATATAATATGATTTTTTGTGTACTTTTTCAAAGTATATTGGTGGATTGTTTTTACAAGTTTCATAGGCTTCACAATTTGGCTCATCGATTTCTATACATTCAAATCTAGTATCTTTAATGTGTAGTTCATTAAAACTATTTGAAACTCTTAGTTCTGTTTCAGTTATTATATCATCTGAGTAAAGGCATTCCTCGTTTTCGGATTCACTCCAATGAGGTATGATAAGTATTTTATTGTTTTTAAGAATATATAGTTCATATAAAGTCGTAGCATCGCAGTTATGACACTGAGTAATTCCACCAATTAAGAGAGGGAATTTAGTGGAGAATTTTATTGGTTCCAAATTTGTATGATTAGATGTAAACTTCAGATTTCCATCAGGATTTTTAAAAAGTACATTATAGTAAGAGTAATCTTCTTCAATTTCCTTAAATACTTCTATTTGGAAGGTTTCAAATAAATCAATTTTTTTATAGATTGGGTTAATTGATCTTTCAATTGGTTTGTTTTCGAACCAAATGTCATTATATTTTAGATCCTGATTTATTTTGTAAGATGGCACTAATCTGAGTAAGGGGATAATAGTTCCAAAATTAGAATCTCCGTAATCTAAATCTTTTAATATTTCCTTATTGTATGAGAGGATTACATATGGTGAAAATATATACCCTTTTGAATTATTAAATTCAACGTTATACCAGAAACCTTTGATTCCAGAAACTTCGGTGAGATCTCCTTTATACCCTAAAAAAACGCCGATGTCTCCATCTTTCAAAATTTTGATTTTCTGAGAAGTATCTGATGGATCTTTACGTAAATTTAAACCTGATTTTGTAGAAATTTTTACATATAATAATTTACTAGGGCTTATCGCAAAGGGAGTAATTGATTTTTCTTTACATGTTGTAAAAAGTAAGAGAATGATTGAGAATTTTATTGTGATAGATTTAGCTTTCATTTTACTTCCTTATGATAATTGTTTCGCGATTTCGTATAACGAACTAGCCTTCCCGAAGTTGTCCGACCCTGAGTCCCGGAA
>NZ_BFAZ01000015.1 GCF_003114815.1 Leptospira ellinghausenii | reverse complement strand
TGTGGTTTGTTCAGATCCGATATTCACAAAAAATTTCAAATGCATCGAGTCAAAAACTACATATATTCTCCCCTGACTCTTGAAGAAAGAAATAAACTTAAACAAAGAAGGCTAGTAAATCAGTATAAAGACGAAGATGTGATCAAATTAAATAAATCATATAGGTCAGCTATTCTTTATAACAACTACTACTGGATTAATTTCGATGAGAAAGACCGCATGAAGAATGAGATCGAATATAATCACAGAGCTTTTAAGATATTTAACTCAACTCAACATAGGAAATGGTACGATTCGGATTCAATAGCAAATGAATTAAAATTAAATAAACGAGAGGTGAATTTTATAATCAAAAGATGGAAGGAATATGGAATTGCCGAAATAATAGAACGAAAAGAACGATATAGGCAAGTAACGAAATTCAAAATCAAAAAAGTCAAATTGTATTACTTAATATATTCAAATATAGGTACAAAAACTAAATGAAAGAAGAAAATGACTACAAACCCAAGGCACATGAGATATATGAATTATTCAATAAACAAGATTATCGGTGTTTTGTTACGGGAAATAAGTTTACAAAGAAAAATGTTGATATTGGACATATAATTCCTATGTCAAAAGGCGGGAAACATGAGTTCGAGAATCTTTGTCTTTTCGACAAGGCTTTCACTGGATTAAAACGCTACTATACAGTAGACGAAATTAAAGAAATTCTTAAAGAGGTCTTTACACATGAACAAAAATGATCCACACTATATTGATCCGTTTACGGTAAAAGCTTTAATTTATAAGATTAATGCAATGGCTAAAACCCATGAACAGGAAAAACAACATAAGAACCCAACCACATGGGCAATGGTCGCCTATTCTCTATGCAGGAAAAACTTCTTTGCCGAAGAACGAACGAGAGAATCTTACGAAATAAAAAAAGAAAAGGCAAATAAATACAGAAATGAATCCGAGGCGGGACAATGGTCGAGGGTTGTCCATCAATTATCTAATAGAAAGTTTTGTGACTGGGAGAAGGAAGATTTACGGATACTTCAAAATTTTGAATCACAGAAAAGTAAAGTCCCGAAGTTCAAAAATCTAGATGTTCATTCAGAAGATTACGACGAATGGTCGTTAGTTTGCAGACACCTTGCATCCAAATTTAAGAAATTTTCCGCCTAACTTCCCAGAATATAGGATATGCCTCTCTACTTGAAGTAGTGGCGAATCAAAAGGTGGAAATATCTATTCATCTTTTTATTTCCAAATTATTCGGAATTGATTTCGAAAAATCAAATATTTTAGCGGAAAATGAAGTTATAGTAAATGATATATTTATTATAGTTACACTAGAGAAATTTTTCAGAACATAGGGCAAATTTTGTCATAGTCAGCTTTTTAACGTCGTCTAACTAGTATGTTTAACTGGATATATTACACATTTTTTGACGGTAAGAATAAAAACCTCTTATGGCTAAACGCCGATTTCAAAAAGAAAGGAATTATCTCCATCTTACTCCGACCAATGATAAATTCGCATTGTCGTGAAGAACTCGAAATGTAGTTAGCCTACGTTCTCCTTTAACCATTGAACCATAGAGAATGACCCAGGCTCGTTTAGATGTTCATCCCAAGCGTCTACAATTTCAGCAGATTTGCGAGAATGTACGCCCTCTTTTACCATTTTCTCAAACCACAGAAATTTCTTTTTTTTCCAATATGGATAGAAAGAACTGATTTTAAAATTAAATTTCAACATCATATAAAACTAAGGCAAGAAATAGTGATGAACTACACTGATATTATTTAAAAAGGCAGACCGAAGGATGATTTGATTTAAAATAAATCTAAAACTAAATAAAGTTGTAAAATATTAAGCAGTAAATACTGTACCTTTTCAGTTTATTTTTATGGAATTTAATGATTAAGTAAAATAGGCTGAAACTCATCTTTAATGATTAATTCAATTTCTTGAGTATTTCCTTCAAAAATATTAATCCCTTTCTCTTTTATTTTATTCATAATATTATCCAAGCTTCTTTTACCCGAAATTCGCTCACAATATTCACCAAAAACTATGAAATCAAACTGTGAACTTTTAATGCAACGAGTGAATATGAAGAATAGGATTGCATTTTCAATCAAACTTTTCATATATTCGCTATCAGAGAAAGACTCCATAATAATCATTAAATAGTGAAACGTTGTACCAAATCTAATGTAAGGCGAAACATTTAAAAACACGCAAATTAGCAAGATATCTAAAATTTGCATTACCAATGCAGAAAGGCAAAAAATAAAAACCTCCGCCTCCGACATGCCTCTTACTATCTCAGAAAAGCCCATTTGATTAGCAGTATAAACTGAAACTTTTTTCCTTAATGAATCTCCAGGCTCATCCTCAGGATTAAAAATTATAAGGTTTTTGACGTTTATCTTCATCTTATTTTCAATTTCTTCATATGAAGAAAATTGTTTAGAAAATTCTTCTATGGATGAAAAAACATAAGAAAATTCAAATAAGCCTGAAACTATATCAGAGAAAGCCTTTTGCTGTAATGCCATCCTTTCATCTTCTTTCTTTATAGCGATTATTCTAATCGGCAATATAAAAAACCTACCCATATTTTCTGTTAGTAGATTTACTGAATCGTAATAAGCCCTTTTAAAAAAATCAATAAACCTTTCTCTATCTGCTTGATTTTCATCTAAGGTAAAAAAACTCTCCAGTTTCAGAAATGGATCATATAATAAATGATAATCACCCATTGACTTAAAGTAATATTTTTCATATTCGGAAATTCCCAAATAAATAGCTCCAGAAAGAAGAAAACAACTACTCTGGCTTGCTAACTCTTCCAACTCCAATTCAATAATTTCAATTCTTTCCAGCCAAAAACAATTTACTTCTTCAATGAAGCGACTAATGATTTTAAAATTAATATCTCCTGAATCGACTCGATTTTTCAACTTAATAATACAATTTAGGTATTCTTCTTGAGAAGATTCAATATTTTTCAGCATGGATTATCTTTAAATTAGCTCTCAGGAAATTCGTATATTTCAGAGATTATTTCAAATAATTTATTAAGTATAATTACACTATCCGATTTCACGTCTGTTAAGTCCTGGCTCAAATAGACATCAGGAACTGCATGAAATAAATGAGCTGGATTATCACAGTGCAACATAGAACTTTCTCTTATAGCACCCCATAGCCCATGCGAAAAGCTAGAATCATAGTCATATAACAGATCATATAAATATTTTTCACCAACTTCTTTGCTCTTTTCTCTTATACCTTGTTTATCAAAATATTTCAAATCAATATCAATAAACTCTTCAGACCTAATTTCATTAACTATTGACTCAACAAAAGGAGGTAAAAAATGTGAACCTTCTTCAACACCACTCTCCCTTGCTTTTAGCAGAATTAATTTATATTTACTTATACCATAAAGTTTATACTCGATCCAAATTTTAGGGTTTTCGACTTCCTTTTTCAAAAGATATTTTAGCATAATATAAACTTCAATTATTGTCCGAATCGCATGCCTACCTAGAATTCGATTACCTAGTTTATTTTCATCAATCTCAATAAATATCTTCAGAGCATAATTTACCGAGCCAACAAGAACATCAAACTTATCATTTGATAAAGTTTTTTCTTTATTTGTTAAAGTAATATAGTTTAATATTTTTTTCCATTTTTCTTTCATAAGGTTAAAATCTTCCAAATTTTCTGCAAAAGAAAATGTGATCGGATTACATTCAGTAATCATCCCAAGATTTCTCCAAAAATTATTAACAAAATTTGTATCAAGCTCTTCAAGACCCGCACTAACACCTTCCATGCTTCTTATTATAGGTCTATATGATCTCATTAATTCATCGGTGTGATCTGTAAATGGATATTTTTCAAGTGCTTTTGCGGTCTCCACTTCATCACTTATAACTAATTTTTCATTAAAGATCATAAAACGTAGCACCAAATATCTCAAATCTGTAGCAAGATCAGATTGATGAAATGAAAGTGCACGAATAGCTTTTGATAAAATGTCAATCTTTTTGTTTACGCCAATATTTTTTTGGATAAAGAAATAGTCGTTAAACAGAGGATAATTTTCATATTTATACAAGAGAGTTAAAGGTGAAAGAAAATCCTGACCAACAAGTTTATTAATTATTTCATATACTATTAGCTGATCATCAAAAGATAAACTTAATATTTTAGATAACTTTGGATAAACCAAGGATTTTACATTCTTTGATATTTCAAATAACACCGAACTGGCTTTATCTAAAGCATCTTTTCTATCGTATTTGAGTAAAATCAACCCTAGCCATAGGTATTCAGGTATTCTCTCCCTACTCCAGGAGCTTAACTGTAATTTCTCTCCTAGAGCATCATTTAAGGGAGTAATTATTGTTCCCTTTTTCTTATTTAATTTGTGATCGCCTAAACTAGCAGTGTTGCGGTTAGTTTTCATACCCGAACAATAATTTTTAAATTAGAGAACTAATGTCTATTATCTTATGCTTTTTTAATAAATAAGCTACACCTGCAATTGCAGCGATAGTAAGCATCCCATTGACCGCAGAAGAAGTTTCAATTCCATCTACAATCGAACTACTAAAATGCTGGCAATTGAAATCTGTTAATTTATATTTCTTTCTAATATTTAAAGCCTGCTCCATTCTCCTAAAAACTAACTTCATAGGTAAACTTGGTTTACGAAGTTGGAAATAATGCTCCCCGCCAAGAAATTCACTCAATGTCACAACCTGAATATCCGTATCTTTGTGATTGTGCAGTATAAGTATGTTGCCATTTTTGTCTTTTCCGAAAACTACACCTGTATGTTTAAAGCCAAATTCCTTTTCTCTTGATATTTCCCATCCGATATGCCATTCTAAATTCATCATATTAAGCTCCCAATTTATTTCTACGCTTTATCGTATATTTAATTATTTTTTTAATTTAATTACTGCTTCAGCAGTTTTAAATCCCTGCATTTCTATTTCATCATAATCATCAATGTCCATTCTGGACAATGTAGTCGGATATTGTGCCGATTTATTCCTGGATTTGTCAGTAAGAATTGAATATCCATCCCCATCTCTCTGCATAGAGTAAATGCCAATATATATATATGCACCCTTCTTAGTTTTCTTAATAAAATTCATAAAAGATCTTATTCTAAGTGACCTTGTTTGATCTAAAACTAAGTTAAATAACCGAAGAAATCTAAGCGGATTGAGAATACCAGGTATTACTGCTTTCTCTAAAGGCAAGCCTGCATCAGACACAATGAGATAATCAAAAGTCAACTTATCCTGAGGTTTAAATTCTTGACTGCCACAATCAAATAGTGGTTCTATCCCCAAATTATCATAAACACCACCATCATATAAATTAATGGTTTCATTTTCTACAGTAGATACATCGTCTTCCGAAGAACCCCAACTATTTTTCTTTTCCCAGGTGAAAGATTTTTTTCTTATCTTCAAAGGCCCAATTCCACCTGGGAATGCAGCTGACACTGCCATAGCCTGGCTTAATGGAAAATCTCCTGCATCAGCATAGCCTAATGTATATTCTCCTATCCGATTACCCTTGAAACGGAATCTTTTACCTGTCTCGGCAGTAGTCGCATTAATTGACCATACGGGCATTGGTGGTAAATCTTTAAACTTGCCGCTAATGTTCCAGCAGACTTCAAGAGCATCTGCAACTACAAAAGCTCTAGAGAAAATATGTAACCAATTTTTTGGATTAAAAACTAATCTATATATAGCAGTTCTCTGTAACGATTTTTCAGTAAAAGTATATTTCAATTTTTTCGAAATTAGATCTAAATATTCTTTTGAAGTAGGAAAATTATTTTTGTTTAATGAATAGACCAGCCCTATTAATAAACTACCACCTGATACGGTTGATATATGCTGTATTTGCTCTAGTAGTCTATTTTCTGCCAGAAAACGGATTACGCCCGCATGGAATGCTGCTGCTCGAACTCCTCCTCCAGATAAAGCTAAACTGATGTGTTTTACTTCTTGTTTCATTCGAATTCTCTATTTTATATTAAATCCAATATCTTCACCTACAATAACCATCAATATAGGTAAACCTTCTGTTTTCATAATTTCAGAAAACTCATTCAGTGATGATAAATCAGTATGACTAGCTTCAGAAGAATTACCTACTGGATGAGAATGCCAATCTCCGATATAACCACAATTATTTGCAGTTCGGATTTTTATTCTCTGAATATATTCGTTTAAACCTTTTGTGCCACGAACAAAGCCAGATGCAGTTGATTTGCTATCTTCAGGTGCCTCTGTTATATCTACGATATAAATTGTCTTCGTTTTCTGATCAATATATCCAATAACAATCCCTCCAGTTTCATTTGGTAAATGTTTTGATCTAAGCGAAAACAATTTACGTTCTACAAAAGTATTATAAACAATAGACCAAACACCTATAACAACCGTCTTTTGGTCAAAAAGTTCAATCGAATACGAATCTATACCTCCAGATTCTTCATTTATTTTTAGAATGACTAAACTTGAATCACTTTCCTTTACCTTCATACGAAGTAGACTTGATAATGACGAAGATAGTAGAAGAACTTTTTCATATGACAGAACTACCGAAATATCACTACAACTAGATCCAACGCGTTGCTTTTCAATATCGGTTTCCAGAAAGCCATCCCCCCATTCTTCATTAATCAAAGCTCTAAAGTAATTTAGTTCCAGGAGATCTAGTTTTTTTGATCTTTTCTTATCTTCTAAAAATAATACACCTCCTATTCCAGTTTGATTAAAAAACAAAGTACATCCTCTTGCAACATGGTCTGACCTTGAAATGTCTCTGAGTAAATGTAACGATGCACTTGCATCTACTATCAGGTCTACATCTTCTAAACTTTTATCTAAATTAAAATCTTCGGATTGATGCAATGCAAAAGATTTACCAGGAGAAAAATTCTGGTTCATTAATTCTCCAACTAGCTCTGCTTTGTTTCTTCCAATATCCTTTTCTTTTGCAATATGCCGAAAAATATTATGCGGTTTAATTTGATCGCCATCAAAAATAATCCAATTTCCCCAACTGGATTTTGACCAAATTTCAGCAAGCGTACTACCCAATGATCCAGCTCCGATTAAAATTCCAATAAACGATCCATCACCCAACGAAATACCTGACATACGAGAAGCAAATTCTCGTGTTAAAGGATTCACAACTTCAACTGGTAAAAGCCGAATTTCGTTTAATGTGATATCGTCAGCCTGAGTTTGACAAATTTCTTTTCCAAAATTATGATTAATAAAATAATTACTTGAGTCGGTAGGAGATTTTACCAATGCACCTAACTTCATACCTAACGTTCCAATAGATTCATGAATATAAAAGGCAAACATATCAGGACTTTCAATCAATTTTCCCAAAGTATCAAATCTGTTAAATTTCAATAGAATAAATGTGCTTTTATTTATATCGTTAATGGGAGTTCCATTCGGAGTAATTTTAAGTAGAATCTGCTGCCTTAATACATTAATAACAGAAGAGGATCTCTTTAAGAACTGTTCTTCAAGTTCTTTCAAGTTTTGAGGAGTCGGGAAAACTCGTGTATGATTAATTGGATCAAGCTCGAGTATCAATATACTACAATTAGCTAATCGATAATCTAAGCAAATTCTAATGACATTACTTTCATTATCAAAATAGAAGCAATAATCGTTAGATGATTTTAATTCTTGAATTGAATCTGGCAATAGTAATTGAAGAGGACTTGCAAAGTATGGTCTTTCAAGTTCCTGTGTATCAGAATGCAAAGTTCCTGTGGAAGTTTCAATCAACCACCAACAAATTCGCATAAGAAAATTTTGAGGAGTCCAATTTCGTTCAATATCCTTCCAAGATTCAAAATATAAACACAATGTTTTAGGTATTTCTTCAGTTGGAAAATTTGTATGTAGAACATTTTCGGGAAAATTTTCTCTAATTGGAGAAACTCGAAAGGAATCATGAAATTTTTCTGAATAAAGAATAGCTAATCTTTCTCTATTAAATATACCAACAGAATTTCTACTTTTTATTGAAGTGCATTTAACGTCGACAATGAGAATCTCTATTTCTTTGTCCTCTAATTCAAAAATTCTAGATTCAACGAGTTTAAAATCAGAGTTGCTACAAATTGCCTCAATCATCTCAATGACTTTAGGCGAATGCTCCTCAAAGCGATTCGCTGAAGAAATCAATAGTGATTTTTCTAAAATCAACAAAATATCAACCCGCTTTGTAACTTCTGCTTATCGCAATATTTGGAGCAGATAATTTCTTCTGCTCTATCACTATACCGCCATTATCAATAGTGACTACGATTGGCTGAGGATCTTTTTCATCAGATTCCTCCATTGTTACCAAAAGTTTACATCCTTTAATTTCGTCTAAATACTTCTCATAGCACTTCTTTGCTTGAATATGTGGTGGTTGCGTTTGCTCGTAAGCTTCATCGTTATCTGGAATCGGTTTACTCGAACTAATGAGATACGATCCAACTTTCCCATAACGGAGCAATTCTTCAACTTTCTCTTTAGGGGTAGTTTCTTTTTCACCTTTCTCATCGCTCAGAGCTAAATAACTTGAATGATGTGGAACATTAAAAATATCCCAATTCAATCTATCTTCATTACTCTTACCTGTATTTTTATTTTCCTTTTTCGACTTTGTTACGATATCTTCAAGTACATCCCATTTAGAATCGCCCACAGCCAGGTAATCATATAAATTACCCCCAATTTTAAACCTGACATTAAAAATCAATGAAGCCTCATTGCGAAACTCTTCCTGATCATCCACATGCTTTACAAATGGTGAATGGCAAAAAAATTCAACTCCATCTATATCTAAAGAAAAGTCAGGAACCAGCTGACCAGCGTCTGTAATCAATTCCTTTCGATCTTCAACAGAAAGGCCAGTTTCTTTAAGCCAATCTTTTAAGCGATCTGGTTTAGAAAAGACTCTAATACCTTCTCCTTTCTTTAACCGATACCGTGCTTCTTGTCGCCAAATTACAAATTCGTCGCTTTGGTTTTCGTTTCCAGCCTGCTCTAAAATCATGGCAGCGGGAACCCACAAGTTCTTGATTTTAATTCTGCCTTCACCTTGATATTTTTCAGCATGATTTAATTCAAAAAATTCAGTACTATTCTCTATATGATCCGCATCACCATGTGTAAAAGCGACAACATCAAAATAATCTCTGTTGGCCTCTCTTAGTTCATTTTCTAATGCTTTTTTCAGATTAATTTCTGGCCCGCCGCCCTCTTCTTCTGTTTTCTTTAGGTGACGAAAGTCCATGAGAATACGCTTTTTATTGTCCAGAATTATCTGACTGGTATCTCCATTTCCAACTGGATAAAATCGAATCTCATTTTTCATACAGACCTTCCTGGGAATTATTTTCCCATTTTAGGATAACCTGGATTATGTCGTCAAGTAAAATAGTTGAAATATTTTCCTATTTTAGGATATTTATTCCGTGAGCATAAACGAAATAATCGCCCGTAAAATAAGAGAGCTTAGAGAATCTAGCTTTTCTGGCAAAGGTATCTCTCAGACGGAATTAGCAAAAAAACTAAATAAGACAGCAAATACAATATCTAGATGGGAAACAGGTGAATATAAACCAAAAATCGAAGACCTTTATGAACTAGCTAAGTTTTTTAAAGTCTCCATACTGACCTTTTTACCAGAAGATTCTATCGGGCCTCAAAAAGAACAACGAATAGAGATGATGTTTAGAGGAATGTCAGGCCTTTCCGAAAATGAGCTAAATGAAGTTTCAACATATATGGAATTTTACCTTACCAAAAAAAGGATAAATGCCGAGCAAAAGAAAACCCCAGGAAGAAAAAGAAAAGATGAATCAAACACGTTTTGAATATTATGAATCCTTAAAATCTGGGGCAAATCAGCTTAGAAAAAAATATGAAATTGATTCACCAAGAATCTTACCAAATGAAATTAAGAAAATTATGAAGGCAGAAGGAATTCAAGAAATAGTATATTGGAATGACTTCAAAAATGTTCGAGGGGCATATATAATTCATGAAGGAATTTCACATGTAGTAGTGAATAAAAACCTAAAAAGAGATCCAAAAACCTTCACATTAGCTCATGAACTGAAACATCATTTATATGATAAAGAACTCGGCAGCCTTTATTGCTCGAACAATAACATACACGAAAAACTTGAAATTGGTGCAGAAGTTTTTGCAGCAGAGTTACTATTTCCAGACCAATTGTATCTTTTCCATCTTCATGAGCTGGGAGTTACACGTGAAAATTTTCAACCAGAACACTTAGTTTTATTAAAATATACAACTGACACGACCCTAAGTTATTCTGGTTTAGCCAAAAAAGCAGAATTCCTACAAATTGCAGAAAAAGGAAGTTTAAGTAGAATTAAATGGGAAAAACTAAGAGATGAAGTTTTAGGCGATAAGATTTACAAGAGAAGTGCTTAGGTCTGAAACAGAACAGACTAACTTCCGATTTAGGTCTTCTTTGCATAAATTATAGCCAAATTTTTTAATGAAAAATACTTAATTTAAGGCTTCATATAAAATTCTTTCAAACGATTATCTTTTAGGAAATTTCGGGAATATTGAAATTAATAATTAGATATTTCATATTACTTTTTTTCAATTTCCACAATTGAATCCAGGATTACAAATCGATTTATGAAGGAATACAAATACATCTCAAAATATTCTCTATTGAATTCTTCAGTAAAGCTACCATACAAATTATTTGTATTTATCACAACATCCAATAAACCAGAAAATCCTGATCCACCTTGATTCATTCGCAATATAGCTAACTTATCTTCATAAGATTTTACAAAAAATGATTCTCTACCATTGTATGGAGTTTCAAGCAGACTTAAAAACAAAGCTTCATAATTAATATCTGGATTTAGCTGTAAGTTATATTCAATCTCAGAATATTCATCGTCTATTTTTCGAATATTTAAAAGTAATTCCCCTGCCTTATTTTTAATCGAAATTTCCATATGCAACCTCACTTCATAGATAATTATAACTTTGAACTACATTTACTATTTAATATTTTAAATTCGGGATATACTAACGCAGACAATGTTCCCCCTTGCCCACATCCAGTATCCAGAAACCAATGATTATTCATTTTTTTAATTTTTCTCATTGGCAGATGTCCCTGAATTATAAGTTTATTGGTTACATGGTCGAGATTCCCCCTGAAAGACGAACTAAGAAGGCTTTGTATTGTTTGTTTTTCTAATGGTAACCGATCATCGACACCTGAGTGAGAAAAAAATGCTGACTTGGTCTGATAGGAAAATTTCAAAAATCTGCTAAGCCAATATACATGTTCCTCCCCTATACTGAAGTGATTTAAAATTTCTTTCCGCTTAGATTTTGAATTTCCATGCTTTTCTAAAAATTGTAAAAATTCCCAATCATGATTTCCATAAAGAAAGACATTATTTTGATCAAGGTTAATTAATGTATTCAGTGTTTCCTTTAGTTTCGTGCCATAATCAAAATAGTCTCCGAGAAACACTAATTTATGATTTGGATATTCTTGACATTTTACTAGAATTTTCTTTAAAGGTTGAAGCGATGCGTGAATATCACCAATTGCGATCCATTTTTCAAATGTTTCATTACCATTTTCACTGCATGAATCAGTTAGTTTTATTTCGTTATGAATTTAAAAACCTCCCCAATTGAATAATATTTTATGAAAGCAATTTTAGGATCTTTATAAGCCCAGAGAATTCCTGCATTTCTTAATTTTCGCTGTTTAAGTCTCAAGAAATTTGAATCCAAATTGACCACATAAGAAGCATTATCAAAACTATGGGAATCCTCTTTGTGACTTTTCTTAAATTTGCAATTGTGTAACCTAAGCGAATCTAAATTAAAACTATGGAAAGAGTCATTATTGCCAATCGAGTTGGGTAATATGATACGTGAGAATCGGTTCTCGTAATCAGAAAACCATTCTCCATTCCATTTGATTGAATGTATAAACCCGTAATATGTAATAATTTCTTTCAGTCTTATTTCCTTCTTATTCAATGTTTAAAGTTCTTTAATTTAGTAACTTCTGAACTAACGGCTACTATATCATCAATAGAGTTTTGTCAACTAATTTCACATGTTCTACTAATATATTGAAGGATTTAAACAAGTAGAAAGGAAATGACAAGGGTAAACTGTAAGAAATTAGTAATGAGGATTAATTAAAATGAAATCATTAACTCCAGTTTAGCACAGCACTTGCGTTAAAATAAGGTCTTGTATAGTAATTCGAAGTGGTATTAGCGGAGCTATGTCCTAACAATTTTTGAGTAGCTATTGATCCAAAATGATCAAATGTCTTCTGTGCAACTGTATGCCTCAGAGCATGTGGATGAATCAGTTTACCCGAAGCTGTCTTAACACCCCAATTATTTACAATCCACTGAAGTCCCCGTGTACTTAACGGAGATCGTTTACCATTTTTCCTTTTAGGCAATGACAATAGAAAGAAATCAGATTTCTCACCTATTTGGCTCTGATAATTCTCTATCTCTTCAAAAACAATCTTTGAGATTACTGTATAGCCAAACTTCCCTCCCTTCTTTCTGTATTTAATTAGAATGTCACCTTCTGGAGAGTGAGTAACATTCGAATACCTTAAGCCTACAAGTTCTTTTGCACGCAGTCCTGTGGATGAAGCTAATAGAAAAATTATCCTATCTCTGAGGTCTTTTTCACTCTTTGGTTTTGCGAATTTAAGGGATAATTCCCGCATCGTAGCATCGGTTAACCCTTTACCTACCATCTGCCCAATTGATGGCTCAGATTTGATTCTGTGAGGTTTTAAGCTGGGTTTTGGGACTCTTTCAGAGGGAAATTGGATTACTCTAGCATTTTCCATATGAACACCTCCTCAAAGAGTGATTACTATAATAATCACTACGCTAATTGTCAAGTAAATTTAGGATAAATGATCAAATCAAAACTTATCTTAAGGGCTTCACACAGACTTAGAATGGAATCTAGGGAGGCACTAGCGTGGTTATCAGATAAGATTTTTTGTATTTGTGAATAGGATAAATCCGTAATATCTACAACCATTCGAATAGATAGCCCTCTTCTCTTGACTTCAGACCTTATTGCCTCAATAGCTTTCTTTCTAACATGAGTGAGTAACATAATAATCACTAAGTTAATTGATAATTCTAAAATAAAGTATAAATCTGAGGTTTCGTACTGCTGAATTCAGGAATATTTCGGCAGTTAAATTATTTTGAAATGAAATTTGAAAGTAAAGATTCTTCTACGAATCTTCTAACAAAGAAAAATACATGAGTGTGTGGGATTGGGACAGGCGGGGATAAAAGATAAGAAAAACTAAAATTGTCAAAAACTACATTTTTCCTGTAAATTGAAGAATAAGAATATTACGGGAATAATGTAGATTCCTAAAACCTTCCCCTTTTTCCCCTAGAAACAATCTTCTTGATTTAATAAATCCTAAGAACCAGAGTCCCTAGGCTTCCTCTTAGTCAGTCCTTTTTACCCACACCCCACCACACACACCCATATGTATTTTCTTATCGTAAGCAAATTTGTAGAGTCTTCACAAAGAAAAAGTGTCAAGAAAAAATATTTAACGCATGTTACACTTTTTTTTCCCAAGATAACCTATTTTTTCATTTTTTCTGAAAAAAAAAGGTAATCAACTGTCATATATATAAAAGAAAAGACATGCTAAACAATGAATATATAGAAAAATTAAATGATAGGTTACCTAAGCAATTAAAAGGATTCGAATACCTTTTTTTGGATGTGATAGTTAAAGGGGAATATAATAAAGACCTAGAAAAATATAAAGTCAAAAAAGCTCCTCTAGTATACAACTGGAATAATCTCCCTTTGGAGAACTATACGCTTAATGCGATAAGAAGCATTGCAGAAAAAAACATAATCTTCAACAATGCAAAGAGACTAAAAAATCTATCTGAAAATAAATTAAATCTAGCCCTACTGATTAAATCCTCACCGTATTGTATCATTGATATCGATTCCGCATCTATTAATTTAAAAAGAATCAAATTAATCCAAGAATATGCAAGCCCAGAGGTAACAGATTTATTAAAAAAGTTCCTTGAAGCATTAAGTGATACCTTCACTGTATCATCAGGTAATAACGGGTTCCACCATTACTTCTATGCCCCTGACTTAAAAAGCAGAATAAACTCAAGCAAAACAAAATGTTTAAAAGTGAACAATCTTCTCACAGAAGAACAACTTAAAGAATACAACAATAACGTAGATGAGAAATATAAACTGACATACAACCAAAGTCTCGACATTGATTTCCTCTCAGACTCCAGCTATATAATTATACCTCCATCATCCTTTAGATTTTATGATATGAAAAAGAATAAATGGATTCAGAATTACTATGAGGTCTATAAAGACAATGGTGTAAAGAACCTTGATGAAGACCTTATTGTAAAACTTCTTGATCTTAGAGAGGAAAAGGAAGCTAAAAATAAAAACTCTAAATTTATAAGCTCCTTGGTAACGATAAATCAACTAAATTCATCTTCTATTTTCAGCAAACTTAGAGACATTAATCCCACGGAAATTTCAAACGAATTATATATTGAAGTCGTCGCTAAAGACGAAGAACTGAAAGCTATAGTTGATTGGATCAAATTAAGATATCCAAACCAAGACAGTATATATAAAAAGCAAGTCATTAATTATTACCATAGATTAAGATATTTAATTGAAAGGGACTACTTCGACCAAAATGGATATGCATACTTAGCATATCGAATGATTGATGATTACAATGCGATGAACCATTATGCCCAGAAGAAAAAAGGATTTTATGCCTATAATTACTTTTCAAACGTATTCAAATGTCTAAAATCGAGCCAATATGATAAAGCAGATCGATCCAATTTCGAATACGCATTCGTATTATTAGAATTAGCGAAATCGACTCGCCCTGAAATATTATGGGAAATTATACAAAGAGAACTATCACCGAAAACAAAAATATACGACAGAAAGTATTATTTACAGCTAATAAATAAAATAGAAAACACCGAAATCAAAATTGATTCTAGATATCCAATGGCCGATTTATTTCAATTTTATCTGGATGCATACAAAATAGATTATCGATATTATTTTGAAAGATCAGCGAACTCTAGTGCATTCATTTTCCTCGCCCTTATTGATAGAGCGATTAAAATTGGAAGAATAGATTCTAATTTTTGGGAAATTAAATACGAATCTCTAACAAATATCGGGCTTATGGCACATGTAGACGCTAAGACAGTAAAAGAATCCCTCGAAAAACTAGCGAGTGAAGGTTTCATAATTCTTAATGAAAACAGAAATTTCAAAAATAGAAAAAATAATAAAGATCTTCTTGAATCAAAAATATTTTCTATAACAATTAACCACCAACAGAAATACAAATTGAAAAATATAAATACTATTACGCCTCATGCATTCATAGAACTCCAACATATCACTGGTATAGGAAAAACAGGATCGTTAATATATTCATTCTTGTTGGATAAAAAACCCAGAACATTGCAGGAAATTTACGAATTATTTCCGACTATTAAGAACCCATACAATAATATTAAGCCCAAAGTTAATTTCCTTTACGATATTGGTTTACTCGAATATTTTGAGGAAGATAAAACATATATATCCTCAACTTCAAAACTTTTTTCAAAATTAGTATATGCCAAAGAAATTGAATTTAAAAACAAAATCAAAAGAGTTCAGACTATTAATTATAGAAATGTAGTTAATCAAGGTTGTGTGGATAGTCTAATTGGTATCAAAAAAAGTCGAAAATCATCTTTAAAGCATGAAGTAGAGAAGAAATTTAAAGACCCAAAGCCAAAACCCTTAGATACGAATTTATTCAGGGCTAATAAAGCAAGGAAAAGAAGAAATTCTTATTTAAATTCTTAAAGGCGTATATCAGCCTCCAATATCACAAATATTGTCTGAGCATCCTGCTTTGATTTCATTATCGATTACTTAGAAAATTTAGAAAATTATAACGATACTATCTCTACTATTCTTATGAAACACTACAAACTTGTTTCATTAACTGAATGCAAAGCCTCAATAATTTTCACATACTCTAACAAGCGAGAAAAAAGACGAACAAAACACAGATACCAGTGCCAGATGTCTGATCACAAAAAATGGAAATTACTCTCCTTGCAAAAGCTAAAAATAAAAAAAAACAACATTAGTTTCACCCAATAAAAACAAGTATAAACTCAATTCTCATTTCTCTTACTGTATTAATAACAGCAGTTACACTATTTTTTCTTATTGACTTTGCAATCAAAAAATACCTACTGGTATTGTTGTAACTGTTCAATCAGTTGCTCAAACAGGATATAAGACCACTCAGGGAGAGAGGCTATCCTTCCAAGTCCTTTCAGTTAGAAAGGCAAAAATCACAAATAACATACAGTAAGAGACGGCTATAGGTATGCCCTCTCCCTAAGGAGTAAAGAATGTTATCAAACATTACGGAAGGATTGTTTAAAAGTTTTACTTTAGATCATTTATCTGAAGTAAACTCATTGATTAAAGATTTGGAATTGCATCAAAATGCAAAGCAACCCTTAGCGATTTTGAATAGGTTACAAATAGCTATTCTAAATAAGCTTGAAATTCCGTTTCGTAAAATATATGGACAATGGAACGGATATGGATACCCAACTTTAGGAAGGTCTATTGATTTAAGAAACGGAGTAATGATACAAGAAATAATCGAGCTATTAAACAATCTTCACAATTTTTATTCAGGTAAAACAATCAAAAGAAAACAAAAAAGAAAAATAATAACCGAAGAAGACAATATTAAAGCTTGGGCAAATAGATTGGCGAAATTGGTCAACGCATCCAATGACGAAACCTTAAATATGTTAACCATGGAAGAAGCTTTAGAAATAGCTGAAGCAAAAATTCAAAATAGGGAAAGAAAAATCGAAAAGTTGGCTAAAAAACAATTCGAGAAATATTCAAAGCCAAGGCAACACTTAATCAATATACTTAGTCGAAAAAAGCCACTTCAAAGAATTGAAAACATATCTCAGGCGAAGGAAATACTAGAGGATTATTATAAGTATAATAAGGCTAACTACTATAAAATTCTTAAAGATAAAAGTAAATTAACCGAATTCGGAATAATTACATTTCAAGAAATTGACGATGATTCAAATTCGAATATGACGAGCAAATTGAATTCAATTTTGAAATTAGATTATAATCAGTAAATAGCAGGTATAATATGAAGATAAGACCAGAAATAGAAAGAAGATGTAAAATCTTAACATTATTAGTGATTAGAATGAAGAAGGAACTTTCCAAAGATGTTTGGGCAACTTATTTTAGTAAAGTAAAACAAGTAGGATCAATGATTGATGAAAATAATCTTATTAAAGCAGAAGAAGAAATGTACAAATTAGAATTACAAATCATTGGTTACATAGAAATGCAGTTCGATTACAGCAGAGTTTCTTGAAAGGATAAAGCCAATTCAAATCAGAGTTAATAAATTACTAATTAACTCCGATTCATTTCAAAATTTTTTATAGAATTTATATTCGAGGGATAAAGTGACCAAACCAATTAAAAAAGTGTCGAAAAAAATATCGGTGGTTAAAACAGAAAAGATAAAAAAACTTACTTATGATAAGACCAAAAGTATTAATCCCGAAGCATCAGACGACGGCGTAGTTACCTATAAAATATCAAGAGAACTTATGCAGTCCATAATTGATCTGCGAGATGATTTTTCTTTAGAAATTGCTAACGACTACAAAGGAACATACATAGAGTTTCTCACAGAGTATTTCGTAAATTGTACGTCAAGCCCTGAACATTTCAGAAACATTGATAGACTCGCCTTACTTCATGAGATGTTGACAGCAACTAATACTACAGATTGGTTTAATAATGCTTATTTTGGTCAATACGAATACTATTATTCATACATTGCAGATAAAAAGGAAAACCAAATTGAACAGCACATTTTATTTGAAAAACTCAAAGCCTCTTTCAACTAGAGGACATTGAACAGAGAACTACGAAAAATAGAAGACCATACAGCAAGGGATATGTTGACAGACTTCATAGAGCCTTTCTACGCAAACACTTCAAAGTTGCTGGTAGCACAAATTTTTATGTAATCGTTGATGAGAAGGAAAAATATTTTCAGGTCTATCTCAAACTTTAGAACAATTAAGCCGACACCAAGGAAGAACAATGGATGGACGTAATCCCTATCAAGTTTTCATTGATGGAATACGAGAATTAGAAAAGGAACCAGATTGATAGTCTAAAATAAGTTAGTTGACTTTCTCAAGCGAACACTGAGTCCGTAACCATTATATCAACCTGATTATTCATCCTTTTGCATAAATATATCACCGAGACAATCTATTTCGAATATTGGATGGTCGTGAACACCTAGCTCTTGCATTCTAATCCTTTCATCGGAGATACTATCGATATGAATCCAAGAATAGGTAATTTCTTCTGATTCACAAATAAGTTCATAAGAAAATTGTCCCAAATATTTGACCTTTAAGGAAAATTTGTCTGGTTCCAAAACTGCAATTCTTTCCCGCTTTTCACTATCGGTATCTTTTTTATTGGATTTTAAATAATAGTTATTAAGAATTTTTAAAATCCTCTGATACCGAATCTTCTCTTTATTATTGCATATTTTAGTATTCACTATACTTTTTTTCCAATATCAGTTCGATTTCGAAATATAGATTTTTACGTTTTATAATCAAAACCTCCAGATTTTTCAAATTGGTTTTGGATCTCACAAACTTATAGTAAACTAATGAAGTTTTTTAATCAACGTTCACCTTTATTATTCCGAAATCTTGAATAGAATTTAAGATACTAATCGCGAATGCTTATTGATGGTATCTTAAATTCAAATAATTCAATTTAAATAGAATTTATAGATCTATTTTGGCTCGTATTTGTCAAATCTCTCCACGTTTACATAATCCAGATTGAAATCATAGGAATTCATTTTTCCCACACATTCTTGTAGAAATATTCCACTAACATACTGCCAATTATTTTGTGTTGATGAATTTGAACCTTCTAACAAACCCAATATATTCACTTCTTCTTGAGCATCTTCAAATGTTATATTAGCGACTGGTCTTTCTGACCCATTTGTAATTTTAGTATGAATTAGATTAAACTTAGCTAGCTTTTTCTTAGGTTCAAGTATGAACTCCTCTTCTGCTAATCCCTTTGCAGATGTTGGATCTGCCCTAAAAAGAATTCTAAACATATCTTTAAAAGTATATATTGAATAGTTATATTCTGTTCGATCCTTAAAATAAACAGGTTTCTCAGCCATAGAATAATATTCTGTATATTTATTTTTAAGGAAGTTCAAAACGGAATTGTCTAACCTGTTTAAAAAGTAGTTCCAAGCAATTTTTTTTCTTAATAATCCTTCCTTCGCTTGTAGACCGCTTAAATTATCTAATTTCCGATCTATAGCCTGAATATGAAGTATCAAATCACGAATTGATTTTTTTCCATATGTATCTTGTAATTCCTTCTTAATAATTGAAGATTTAATTAATAGTGGAATTTTATCTTCATTAGAAATCTTTTTTTCACTTGGACATACTCGGAAATAAAAATATTTCCAAGCGCTGAACTTACCTTCGGAGTCAATACTGCTTGCATCTACAAGCATCGAAGAAGGGAAAATAATTATCTCATTCCTTTCATTTTTTACGCTTGTATAAGAGAAAATCTGATTATCGAAATTCTTTGTTAAATCCCTTTCATTATTATACTTTTCGATATTCTTCCAATCATCCTTGTTTTTGACGAGCGATTGCAATGTTTGAGTCTGTTCCCATCCACCCATGACCTTATATTCGAAAAAACTATCTTTCTCTTGTTCTGATAGCGTTATAAAACCAAAATCGGGACAAACTTTTGTCATAATTGGTTTTTCGTTCAGTATTTGCATTGATTTACAACTAACCATTGATAATAGTAAAACCACTATTCCTAATTTTTTTTTCATTCTCATTCTCCTAAAGTTATATAAAATAATTCATTTCTTACTTTTCTTTCAATGTCCTCAATTTGAATTAGCCTTGATTTATTTGAGTCAAATTCTTGAGATTCAAGAAAACTTATAGTGTAAATTGATCGAAACCAAAACGAATCGGCTAACTCATTTTCTATTATTGCAAATGGAATTATTTTTATATTTGATTTTAAAGGTCTCAGTACTATAGATTTAAAATGTGTTTTTGAATCCGTTCTATGTAAGATAACATATCCTGCTGGAAAATTTATAACCGAGTATTCTTTTTCAAGACGATTATTTATAAAGCTTAGAACTTTAGAAATTTTATTTGAAAATGGAATAAAATTTAATAAGTAAAAAGCCCAGCCAAATATTGGAGTATAAAAATTGAACCACCTTAAAATTAAACAAGTTGGTTCATTAATGACTGAAATTAATGCAGGTAATGATTCTATACCGATGAAATTGCCTAGATAATAAGCATTGCAATTTTTAATAGAAATTAAATTTTGAATTTTATTTACTTTTATACCGCTTAAAAAAAGCAACATTCTCGCAGAAATTTGAGCAAGACCATAACGATATTTTTTTTTCTGAATTAAAGTGCATAATAATATTCCCGTAAATATTATTATATTTACAGGAATTGAAATGCTAATAACTATAAATGGTCTAATTACGTTGATCAGAGTGTACAATTAATATTTGTTACTCGTAACTGTCTTCTTTCTACAGCCATAGCAAATGTAACCTAACCCCCAAGTACAACAAATGATCAGCAGGTGATCGAAAAAACTCCTAGATTCATAAGAGATCGATTTTTTAGGCCCATTTTGTTTTTCATTTTCAGACATCCAATAACCTCACTTTCGTTAAATTTTAACTTTTCAAAGGTATTTTACTAATTAAGAAAAAAATTGTCAAGCAAAAAGAGATGATTTCATCGTGATGGAAGGATCGTGGCGAATTAAGTTATTATGTTCTAAAATGAACTAGTGAGCATAGATTGGGATAAAGTATTAGCTGAATTTTCTGCAAATTTGCTAAAAATTAGAAAAGAATCAAAAAAGAGCCAGGAATTGATCGCAGGTCTTGGTATAAGCGTTAGAAATTATCAAAAAATCGAGAAAGGAGAAACCTTTCCTTCGTTTAAAAGTTTGATTATTATATCACAAAATTTAAATGTCCCACCTAAAACCTTGCTTGATTTGCCATCTTTGAAAAGCATCGGGGAAACAAAGAAAAATTCGTAAGCCTAAATTAAACAAGCATGTTAAATTTTCGTCGGCAAATATCACATACAAAAGTAGTTGTTTTTGTTATGTAATAAGTTAATTCCCCTTCTGTATGGAATATATTTTTAAGGTTTTTAAATTGATAATCAGGCATTGCATTTAGGCCGCAGAAAGATTGTAAGTTACCCTCTTCTTTTAAATAGAATAAATGGGTTTCATTACCAACTTTTATCAGATGTGTTTCTTTCAATGAATTACCATTTTATTTATAAAGCACGAATATTCATACATTGTTGAAAATTCATTACCCGACAATCTGTATAAATTCCATTGAGACTTATGCATTTTAAGGTGACTGTATACCAAATCTTCAATACTGTCAACAACTAACAGAGAGCATAAGAAGATTTTATACTTATCATCGGAAGACTTAAAAAGTAATAGTGAGTATTTTTTTCGAGTAGATATCTAAATCGAAAACCTTATTTATCTATCTACCATTGTAAGAAGAATAAACATTCTAATATATAAAGGGAATATACCTATACGATTTTTTTTTGTATTGTTTATAATCCTCTTTATACAAGTTTTCCAGAAAATCTTCCTCACAACGAACCTGTATTTCAAATATCAAAACAAAAATAATATTTAAATAGAAAACTAGGTGTGTCGGCCAAATAAGCCAAACACCAAGATTCAGAAGAAATAATCCAAGATATGTAGGATTTCTTACTAATCGAAAGAGACCATCCGTAATTAATTTTTCTTTCGAGCCTTCATCGATACCGACTCGCCATGAATTTTTCATTTTTATTTGTGCATACAAACAAAAAGAAAGACCAAACAATCCAACAATAAAACCAGCAATATCCCATTTGATTCCGAGGAAGAGATTAAATTGGGCATTTAACCCAAAGAAATCTATTTTTAACGTATGAATTCCAATAATCAAAATTACATAATATGTTATTACTTTAAAAAGGATATTCATTAAGGATTGTAAATTGGATTTTGATTTACCGATTACTTCTGGATCTTTGCCAGTTTTTTTCTTTTGAATAACCCTTTTGGTTTTCCATAAAAATATATAGAGCGAAAACAAAATTCCAACAAGAACGGTTTCTATTAACATAACAATCTCCCATCAATAACACGAAACTTTAGAACTTCAAAAGACATCTTACAATTCACTATTTAATGGCGAATTTTTTCATCTGTAGCCTGACTGAATTTAAAATGGCGAGAAGTGCAACCCCGACATCTGCGAAAACAGCTTCCCACATTGTGGCCAATCCACCTGCACCTAAGATCAATACAATACCTTTTACTACAAAAGCTAGAGCGATATTTTGCCATACAATCAGTCTCGTCTGCTTCCCGATATTGATTGCCATAGGTATTTTACTTGGCTTGTCGTCTTGTATTACTACGTCAGCAGTTTCTATAGTGGCATCACTTCCTAAACCACCCATTGCAATTCCCACATCACTTAATGCTACAACGGGTGCATCATTAACCCCGTCTCCGACAAAAGCTACGGTTTCCCCTTTCGATTTGATTTCCTTTATCTTGTAGACTTTATCTTCAGGAAGCAAATCTCCATACGCACTCTTTATACCTAGTTTTTCTGAAACGAATTTCACTATCGTGCTTTTATCGCCACTTAGCATTGTTGATTTTACACCAAGTAAATTTAACTTATCAATTGTGATTTGAGCATCTTCTTTAATGCGATCAGCAATAGTAATATAGCCGACAAACTTTTTATCGTAAGCGACTGCAATTACCGTATAAACAATAGCTTGGGGATCAATGTTGTATTCGATCGCAAATTTATCCATCAGCTTAAAATTTCCGACTAATAACTGCTTCCCATCTACCTCCGCTTTTAACCCATATCCTGACATTTCCTCTATACTCTGTAAAGAAATCTCATCACTTACTGAGTCAACAAAGTCGCTGATAGCAGTTGCTACTGGATGACTGCTATGACTTTCCAGTGCCTTTACCATTTTTAGAATTTCAACTTGGTTAAATCCTGGATTGAATACAACTTCTTGGACTTTAAAAACTCCTTCAGTCATTGTCCCAGTTTTATCCATAACTAAGTTTTGAATGCTAGCAAGAGCATCTAAAAAATTACTACCCTTGAACAAGATTCCGTTTCTACTTGCTGCACCAATGCCACCAAAGTAACCCAAAGGAATGCTTATCACTAATGCACAAGGGCAAGAAATAACCAGAAAAACCAGAGACCGATACAACCAATCCTTAAATTGATAGTCTGATATAAAAAAATAAGGGAGTAAACATGTTGCTATAGCTAACAGAACAACAATAGGTGTATAAATCTTTGCGAATTTCCGAATAAGTAATTCTGTAGGTGCTTTCCTAGAAGTCGCGTTTTGAACTAACTCTAAGATTTTACTAAGTTTACTATCTGCGTATACCGCTGTTACTTTTACTTGGGAAACTGTAGTAAGATTAATCATACCAGCTAATACGGTATCGCCTTTTGCTTTCGTATCAGGTTTACTTTCACCAGTTAAAGCCGCTGTGTTAAATGATGCTATCTCAGATAATAATATTCCATCGAGACCAAGCTTTTCTCCTGGTTTAAGTTGTATAATCTCATCAATGTTTACGATTTCGGCCTTTACTGTTTGTTGCTGATTATTTTTTAAAACAGTCACTTCATCTGGTCTTTGATCAAGCAAAGACTTAATGCTAGACTTAGCTCTTTTAACCGCTATGGTCTGAAATACCTCACCAATGGCATAAAATAACATTACTGCAACACCTTCAGGATATTCACCAATCGCAAATGCTCCGATAGTAGCAATACCCATCAAAAAGAACTCAGAAAAGATCTCTCCATTTCCAATGCTAATGCCAGCTTCCTTCAATACAGGGAAGCCAACAGGACTGTAAGAAAGTAAATACCAAAATATCCTAACCCAACCATTAAACCATTCAGGCTTTAATACATTATCGAAAAAAATCGCAATGAGAAGAAGCACTAGAGATATAAGGCTTGGTAAAAATAATTTTATCGGATGACTGTGATCATACTCATTTTCCTCACCATGTTCGTGATTATCTATTTCATTTTTCAATCCTTTTGCCTCTACTTTGGAGTATTCATCTTCTTCCTGAGTGCAACAGAGGGACTTAACCTTAGCTTTCTGAATATATTTATCTTTCATGTTCAATTTCCTCACAAATAATCGCAGAACAATTCTGCTTAATCTTCCTCGAGCCATTCGTAAAATACTGGAAGTAGAAATAATGTTAATAATGTAGAGGAAATAAGTCCTCCGATGACTACAGTTGCCAATGGCATTTGTACTTCTGCACCTAACCCTTCACCAATTGACATTGGAATAAAACCTAAAGATGCAACCAAAGCTGTCATTAAAACAGGCCTTAGTCTCGATACAGCAGCTTCTTGCACTGCTTCTTTAAGAGACATTCCACTCTTACGCAAATGATTTATGTTATGTATTTTGACAACTCCGTTGAGTATAGCAATGCCAGATAATGCGATAAATCCGATTGCCGCCGAAATGCTAAAGTTCATTCCTCTCAAATAAAGAGCAAAGATGCCTCCTGTCGTCGCAAAAGGAATACTCAAATAAACTAAAATTGCTTGTTTATAACTATTTAAACTCTTGAGTAAAAGAAAAAATACAGAGAACAAAGTTACAGGAACGACAATTGCAAGTTTTGACTTCGCCTTCTCCAAATTTTTAAATTGTCCTCCCCAAAATACCTGATAATTATCAGGTATGCGAAGGTTAGCTTCAATTTTTTCCTTTGCTTCTTTAACAAAACTTTCCATATCACGATTTTCTAAATTAATAGAAATCGCAGCATAACGACGACCATTACTTCTGGAAATAGTAATTACTTTTTTTTCCAAAGTATAATTAGAAACCTCACTCATAGAAACTGCACCCAGATCCAGCGTTCCTATCGGCATTTGTTTTAAATCAGAAAGTGAATCACGATATTCTTCTGCAAGCTTCACAACAATCGGAAATTTTTTATCGTTTTCATAGTAGTTACCAACGCTTCGACCACTCAAATATGCATTATATGTGCTATTGAAATCTTGAATGGTGATACCATATCTAAGGATACGATCGTAATCTGGCTTAAAATCTAAAACTTTTCCGTGTCTAAGTGCTAAAATAGGATCAAGTTCAACATCACCCACGCCATCGATGGATTTCAGATTTTCTTCAGCTGCGTTTTGAAGTGAAATTAAGGTCTCTAAATCGTTTCCTAAAATACGAAAGGTAATATCAGCACGACTTCCTTCCAACAATTCGTTGAATCTTGCTTCGACAGGTTGGCCAATAGATATCTCATCTTCAGGAAATTCATTATTCAATCGAATTCTTAACTTCTCGATAAATTCATTCCAGTTCTTTTCCTGAATCAGGGAATCGATAGAGTCCTTTTTCAGGATTACAAAAGTATCAGACATATAAGTGCCCATCGGATCATTCGCAACTTCTGTAGTCCCAGTTCTTGAAAACACAAATTCAACTTCTTTGAATTCACGCAAAAAAGTCTCAATCTTTTTCTGTGATTCGGTGGATTTAGATAAACTGACATTACTATCTCGAACCACAGTAATCATAAGGTCTCCCTCTTTCAGCTGAGGAATAAAATCACCTCCCAACCTAAAGAAAATTAGGCAAGAGACACAAAATAAAGAAACAGCAATTAACAGAGCGAATCGTCTCTGTTTAAATCCGAAAAGAAGAATAGGTATATATAGATTCTTAAGTTTATCGAATCTGCCGTTCTTTTTTGATTTTTTAATGTATCCTTTTACAATGAACAGACATAGCGTTGGAATGATTAGTAAGGTAATTAAGTAACTCCCTCCAAGTGCTAATAATACTGCCTCCGCCATAGGACGGAACATCTTTCCTTCTACTCCATCTAAAGTTAAGATAGGAACATATACAGTTGCTACTATGATAATGCCAGATGTGACAGGTGCCAATATTTCCCTAGAAGCATCCAGCACAAATGATATTGGATCAGAAACAGGACTGTCACCTAATTCTTCCCTCTTCGCAAGCACATTCTCGACCATAACAATGGCAGCATCAACGAGTAACCCGAAATCAATTGCACCGAGGCTCATTAAATTTGCAGATATATTAAAATAATACATCCCTATTGCAGTGAACAACATAGAAAGAGGAATAATGATGGCGACAAAAATGGATGCTCTAAAATTTCCCAAAGCAAGAAATAGAATCAATACAACAAGTAGTGCACCTTCTGTTAAGTTTTTAAATATTGTTGCGATTGTCGCATTAACAAGAAAGCTTCTTTCGCTTAATATGTTGATCTCTACATCTTCGGGCAGTTGAATCTTCTTTAAGAAGTCTTTCAGGTCACTTACAGTTTCCCTACTATTCGATCCCATCAACATCATCACTGTTCCAAGAACTATTTCTTTTCCGTTATGTGTTGCTGATCCTAGCCTCTGCATTCCATGAACTCTTACAACAGCTACATCACCTACTCGAACCAAATTACCTAAGCCATTTTGACGGATCGGAATTTTTTTTAATTCCTCCAATTTCAATCCGCTTCCGAATGATCTCGTGATGATCATTTCATTGTTCTTTTCTATGTATCCTCCTCCAAAGTTATCTCCTACTGAATCAAGAGCATTAACTATCTCATTAATGCTGATGCTTTGTGCTTTTAACTTATTTGGAATTAAATCAATATGTATTTCTTGTGCATATCCTCCGATTGTATCCACTTCAGCAATATTCTTCACATTAGATCGGATTTGATTTCTTATACTTAAGTCCTGTATGGTTCTTAGATATGTCAGCTTTTCTGATTCATCCAACATATCTAGCTTAGAGCCAGATTTTGCGGTAACAGAATACATCAGTATCTCACCAAGCCCCGTAGTAATAGGAGTTAATTCAGGCATAGCCCAAGGAGGTATCCTATCTTTTACATTTTGAAGTCGTTCCATTACGATTTGTCTCGCACGATAAACGTCAGTCCCATCTTCAAAAGTTAAAACCACATTAGATAATCCGAACTTGGACAAAGATCTTATATCTACCACACCAGGAATTCCCGATAACTCCGTTTCGATAAAGAAAGTTATTGTCTTTTCAACCAGTTCTGGGTCTAAGGAACCTGATTTCGTATTCACTTCAACGATTACATTGGAAATATCTGGCAATGCATCAAGTGAAACCCTCGACAAAGAATACAATCCGAGAGAAATCAAAAGGCACGAAAAAATGACTACAAAACTTCTATTCTTGAGCGAATACTCTAATATTTTACTTAACATTGATGGCTCCTTCAAAATCAGGATTATTAGTTAGAAACAAAATCTCGGTAATGTTATCCACAAACTGCATTTGATAGTCGTATATGGCTTCATGAGTTTCATGGAGTTGTGTTTCAAGTTCCAAATAATTAATTAGGCTGATACGGCCTTTGATAAACTCGCTATCTGCATAACTTAACTTTTGCTCTATAGACGAAACTAGCGAAATGGAAAATTTATCTAAAGATCTATTGATTGAATCGTATTCTATTAAACTAGAGTTTAGTCGGGTAGTTAAGATTCTTATCTGATGATTGAGAAGATAAGTTTCAGATAAGGTTCTAGATTGCATACTCTTCACAACATCTTCGTTAGTGTCCAAAGTTGGTATAGCAAACGAGACACCTAAGTCAAAGAATCTATTGGCAACTCCTGACTTATCTTCTCCAACCGAACCTTGCAATTTTATATCCGAATATTTATCTAATCGTGCAAGTTCGACTTCTTCCTTTGCTTGTTGGATTCTGCTCTGAGATTGCTTCAATACAGGATTCTTACTGATCATCGCTGATAAAAGATCCTTCTTAGGTAGAGGATTTCCTTTCTGAAGCCAAGGAGATCGAATTGATATTTCTTTTTCCAATCCTAAGAAAAAATTCAGCTTCTCCCATTCAACCGATCTATTTTTCTCAAGAACAATTAAGTGCTTCTGAAGTGTTAACAAACGATTCTGCACAAGATACAGCTCAACTTTTGTTTCAGGGGAAACGAAAACTTTTTTCTCGATAAAGGATTCAATTTGAGAAACTCGCTTGATCCTATCTTGAATATGAGAAGCCTTTTCTGAAGCGATTAAGTAGGAATATACCAACTTGATCACACTGAATCTATATTCTAACTTACTTTGCTCTAACTCTGCCAAAAGTGACTTTTCACTCGCTTCGGCAATTTTGATTCGTAAGTCTCTCTTTCCTGGATAGTAGAAGTCCTGGCTTAAACCCAATGCGTATTCAGGGCCAGATTCATTACTTGCCCGTCTTCTACCGTAATCCAAAGAAATGTTCGGGTTCTTATATTTTCCCGCTTTTTGTTTTAAATTTTCAGCTTCTTCTACTTTTGCCTGTCCAGAGAGGATTAAATCCGCTTTGGATTCTGCAATACTCAGGATCTGATCAAGAGAAAAAGACTGAGAATATAGCGGTAACGTTAAGAAGAAGCTCAACGCAAACGCATTCCTTAATAATAACATATTTTACTCCAATATAATATAAAGCGAAAGAAGAAGTGGGCTTTATATCAGATTAGAAGTTTAGTATGAGTTAATTGCTGGGAGTAATAAAGGTCAGAGAATACCAGTTCAGGATTTTGGTATTCAAGATGGTTAATTAGTGAGATTGAAATTTCGGAAATAAAGGATACGGAAAAAACAATAAAAACAGGTTTGATGAACTTAGTCGATTCAAAGATAGAATAATCTTTCTGACAAAAACAATCCTCAAAACTATGGGTTTTTCCGTCACATGGAGCTTCCGTATTCTGATGTTTTTCATCAATTACTTTAGAAATAAACTCATCATTTAGACATTGAAAATCGAATGTCTCTAGAAAATTGCAGAATACCGATATTGATATTCCGAATAACAACATAAATGTGAATATTTTTCTTAACATCTATAAAGCCATCATTAAACAAAGAGACAATCTAACTTTCCAAAACTTAACTAGATTTACAAGAAAATTTATTACCTAAATGCAACAGGCTATCAAAATCTCAAAAAAATAAACTCTTTAATTCTGTATTCTTCCAATCAGCATCTACTAGACGCTGATAATCAAAGTTTATTTGAAATCTTATTAAATGGAAAGATTGGAACGAAATCCACAAATATTCCTCCTGATAGAAATTCAATTTCATAAACAGCTTAGCAATTTTCTTGAAATGGCCAAAGATACATTTTAGATTATTTATATAAGATCTATAACCTAGCTTTATCCAAATTTCTCAATTTCTGTTTTCCTATTTCATAAATAGAATTCAACAATTCTATACTTCTATTCATATTTTGTGCAATATCCCTCAAAACAAAATCAAAATCATCTGCACGATTACTTCTCCCCTTCATTGAGATTCGATTACCGTTCAATTTAGTTGAAAGCCTCTTAATTTAAAGGAAAACCAAACTTTAACTAACAATCCTGATTGGTATAGAACCATTTTTCTTAATAATATTTCCAAATATATTTCGAATATTCATTTGGTATTTTTGATAATAACATAAGCAAAAGACTTGACTAACTACTTTATATCATTAAAAACTAATTTGAAAGAAGTAAAATAATTTCCAAAAATCAGGATTCTAGACCATTCTACAGGAGAACATAGTATCAGACTCAAAAACACAAGAGGGCTAAAGATCGGAAGAGCACACGTCTGAACTCCAGTCACACAGTGATCTCGTATGCCGTCTTCTGCTTGAAAAAAAAA
>NZ_BFAZ01000014.1 GCF_003114815.1 Leptospira ellinghausenii | reverse complement strand
TGTGGGAAGGGGTGGTACGGCTTGGAAGAATTAGGGGTATGTTGCTCACTTCCTGTATGATCCTGGGGAATCTCCGAAATCGGGGGTTTAGATAGTATTGTTTTATGACCCATAAAGACAGAAAACTTGGGTTTTTAAGGTTCAGTCAATAGGAAAAAAGTACATATATTAAAATAGTAAACATCCGACGGGGACCATTTTCAGCAGCCATTTGTTAGGTGGACCATTTATCATGGAACCATGAACACTAAAAAACGGTAAAACTATTCATTTTATTGGCACTCTTGGTTGGATGTCATGGGCGAATTCGAACTGAAATTAATTCTAATGGAATAGATGAATTTCAAAGTAATCAGAACCATGATTTTGTCTATAGGGAATCTTTTGATTATTCTCCAGTTTCTAGAGTCTTTCAAGAGATAGCCTTGGAATCAGGCTGGAAACGAGTTAAAGGAAACTCGAGGGTTTTAGTGGACCTATGAATTTTGACTGAAGACATTTCCACCCTCATTTCCAGCAAATTCAAACACACATTGGTTGCGAAGATGAGGAAGGGGAATGAATTGATTTACTTAGGAGAGGTATCCACGGTATCTTCTAATGATAATTACATTGAATCTATACCAATTCTAGTTCATTCTTTTTGAGAAAACTATCCTAGCCGTGTCTATCGTTTGGAAAAAAATGTGGTTCCTGATACCTCAATTTCGAAACCTTTGTCTGTATATTTTACTAATCCATAAATTCACTAGACAGGAAATTCCACATGTTAGCTGATAGAGAGCGAGGATTTTACTCCTTGCTTTTTTCTGCTTTGAGGAGTTTTCATGTCAGAGGAACCAATCGTTTCACGAGGAATTTCGGGATTAATTTTAGATAAAATAGGACATCCCTTTATAGGTTCCTTCATAACAACATTCTTTATAGTTAATTTTGACATAATTGTAGAACTTGCTTTAGATATACAATACCCTGGAGCAGTAGGCGAGTTTAAATCATATTTCAATTGGGGTAGTAAGAGGATTTGGTTTCCCATCGTCTCAATGTTTTTAGTTCCTCTATTATTTCAAAATATATTAGATTATGCTTTTGCAAGGTGTAAGGCTGTAACTGATAGAGTAATTGAAAATAGAAAGGAAAATGAAAGAAATAAAATACATAAACTAAATGCGGAAAGATTTCAAAACAAATATGAGAATTCTTTACTCCATAGAAATGAAATTCTCGATAGATCATTTTGGTTAATAAGTCTATTAAATGATTTTATTCGCGATTCTAACGAATTAAAATACTTAGTAACATGTGAAAGTAAAGAGGTTTTGAATGAAAAGGAATATGTTTCTTTCGTTGAAGATGAAAATAAAATCATCCCATTTGATAATCGGTTCCCACTTCTTGGATACGTATTTAAAAAATTATCTGAAAAAATTTACTTAATAAGAGTTTTACACTCTAGTGAATTTCAGTCTCACTTTAGTGTTTATATTAGAGATATAACAAATGTACCGAGATTTGTATGTGTTAATCGAAAAGGTAACATAGAACTAGATTTTAAGCGGACAAATCCAAGAGCAGTTATTGGAGAAAATTTACCTAATTCAGACAAAATAAACTTTGATATGAATGCGTTATTCTTCGATTTTATAGGTATGGCTTATAACAATTCGATTAGGAATTTAGTTAATAATGTCGGAGAGCTAGTTTTTGTTAAAAAATCTAGATGGGATTATTTAAAAGCATTCATTTCTGGGAAAGAACCAGTTAAGTGATACCTATTCTTCATCATCCTCCGTTGTAGACTCAAAGAAGATGAAAGGAATTTTCAACTTAACAAAACGTCCTAATTTCTGTGTAAGAATTTTTAATAATTGGATTAGTTCATCTTTTTTTACTGAAGTTCCTAACGAATTATAGACTAGACAATATGTGTAATAATTAATCTTGAGCTGACACTCTTAAAAAAATACCAGGAGAAAAGAATGACTCAAAGATAAAAAATATAAAAAACAAAATGGGTGTCTTGAACCTATCAGAGACACTCGGTTACTTATCGAAAACATGTAACATCATGGGCTACTCACGAGATAGTTTCTATCGATTTCAATAGCTTTATGAAAAGGATGGAGAACTTGCACATCAAGATTTAAGTAGGCGGAAGCCTAATTTAAAGAATCGAATTGAAACAGAAAAGGAAGAGGCTGTACAGCAGACGGCAATCGAGATTCCAGCTTTTGGTCAGCTTCGAGCATCAAACATATTGAATGTACAGATACAGTATTCGCCTTAGACGATCCTCTAACTTTTTATAGATTATTGATCTTCTTCAATTTTTAATTCTCGTATTCCTTCTTTGAAACTTGATAGGGCGTTCTTCCATTCATATTTCTGCATTGGTATGATCTTTCGTAGTTATAGAGATTTAGATAAATCTGAAAATCTTTTTCCATCTCATCGACTGTTTCATAAAAATTTGTACTTCCAGCGTCTCTAAAGTGTTCATCGATTAACGTTCGATGAAGCCTTTCCACAAATTCAATGCTTTGAGGTCTTTTGACTTTCGTAATCCTATGTTCGATGTCTTTTAGTTGAAGGAATAGTTCAAATGGATGTTGATCTTTTCTCCCGCAATAATCTCGTCCGTTATCGGTTAGAATTGTTTTAATCGGAGTGTTGTGTTCTTCTAAGAAAGGAAGAACTTCATTGTTTAACGTCTGTACAGCCTTGCTTGACATCTTCGATGTATGTAGAGTTCCCCATGCATATCTTGAATGACAGTCTATAACATTCTAAAGGTAGCCTCTTCTTATTCCTTTTAAAGTTTCCCCCATATATGTATCCATAGTGACCTAATCCCATTTAAAATCAGCCTGAATGTGCCTATCTCGATGAAGCTGAAATCTCAGATGGTAACTGAACGCTTGAATAATTTGGTAATTCGGAGTCATAGAGATATCTCTAATGATTTCTTGAATAGTCAGATTAAGAAGTTCAATACTTATTATCTTAGTGATCCTTGGGTTAAGACAGAGTTGCTGATTCTGGATAAGTTAAATCTCAATCAGTTCTATATTGATCCAAGAAAAGTTAAGGAAGATATTTCATTCTCTCGATTTAAGAAGATTCAGGAAAGGATGAATCACTACAAGGAAACTTCCAAGAATGATAGAACTTGGAAGAAGGTATTCAGGAACTTCAGAATTAAATTCAATAAATTGGGAGTAGAGGAGGCTATATCTTCAGCTATGTACTATCGGTTAGCCGATCTAGTTCAGGACTTGAATCTTAAATGGAGATACGCATATGGTATACCTTACATTCTATCGAAAAAAGCTTGTTTACCAAACGGCTATTTAAAATTAAGGTAAAATGAATAACAACTGTGGAAAATCAGAAATAGAAAGATTAAGAAGCTCAATAATGGAATTAAATGTCAATCATTCAGGTCGTAAGGTTAACATTTCATTTAATTTAAAGGATGGAAAAACTTTGAACCTTAATGGAATGGTAGACCACAATATATCTTCTTGGCTACACAATGAATTATTAAAAACACAAACGAAAGATGAAGATGTATTAAATTATTCGATTATTTTTGTATAGCTTCCCAGAATTACGAGTATGTCGCTTTATGTCTCACAGGTATTAGTTGACAATGTGGTTAGGTATGATATAATGATGGGTTTTAAGAGGTAAAGAATGGCTTTGAACAAATTTGACTACAAAGGAAGAAATTTCATTTTCGATGAAAACTTAATAAACGGAAATTATGTGGCTATCGCTTTTGAAAATAAAAAAGAAATTTTAAGAGGGAGCATTTCTTGGGAAATTTTAGCAGATGTTAATCATCCACTAGTAAAATCGATATATTCTGCGACTGATTTAAAAGAAATGTTGAAAACATCGATTAAAAATAATATAGAATCCTTAATCGATCACGACAAAATTTAATCACATTAAACTGGAAATTCATCTACTAAAGGTAAATAGAGAATCTCACCTCTTCAATTTAATTGAGGAGGGAAGGCTCCAGTCTTTCTGCGGACTATATGCCATACCTGATTACTCAAGAAAGAACCTAAGAAACATCTTCTATGATATCGATGATGTCATTCACTACATTAGTATCATAACAAACTATTATTGTGATATTTGTCGATATAATCTAACAATTAATAATAATAAAAAAAATTTTAGAAATTCGAATAATAGTTAATTACTAGAAACCCTCCTCTGTTTGCGTCAAAATGGCAACAGTCTATATTTAAATAAAAATAAATAAAATTTGATCGAAATTTATTGACATTCTATTGTGACATAATCCCTTCCGTTCCTGAAGGATGGGTAAAAAATATAAATTTTATATGTTGTTTGAGATGGGAACGAAAAATGAAGATTGCGAAAAGAAAAACGCAACAAATCAAAGTTGTAGGTTTAAATCCGACAACCAAAGTGAAAAGAAGGAATTATAATCTGGAGGATTTACATAAAATCTTCCAGATTATAAGTACATTAGATAAATGGATTGAGCTTATCAGGCTTATGTTTAATTTATTTAGTTAAGATTTTTCCTTCCCTTGGGAAAAGACCGAAGGGAAGGTTTGCATTTTTCCCTTTGCTCAAATCAGCAAATGGATTCTCTTCTTTGATTTTCTTTTCTAAAAATTCCATAATTCTAATGATTAACTCTTCAATTATATCCAATTTATCTTTAACGTGAATGAGGAATTGTAAGACCCGCACTTTGTAACCCTTTGTCGATGTATCATCAGCAATTAATTCTCTATAGTCTACGGGATTCTCATTACCCTCTGTTTCTTTCATCATCTATTCTTAATATCTAGCCATAATTAGTATCAAAATTTACTGCTTTTTCTGAATCAGGGCGTATAATGGATTTAATTTCAGATAGTAATACAATCTTATTTTTGGTCGTTTGCTTTCTAGAATTGAGAGAATCTTCTGTTGTACAAGGCAGAAAATTTATGCCTATTTTTTGGCATAAATTTTTTCAAGAATGTCTGGGTATTAAAATTATTTGGTTGTATTTACCGAATTTAGTGATTTAAAACTACAGTATTTAAATGATAGTTTCAAAAGTGTTATGATCATGTTATTTTCGTATTAGTAGAATTAAATTTATAATTATTTGAACTAATAGTAGAGTAAAAACTGATCCAGCAATTACGTACAAAAGCTTTAATTCATTTTCGAGTGATTCAATTCGAAAACTATTTATAATAAAATACGATTCAGAATTTGTATCTATAAATACGATTTCCTTTTCTTTTTCTGCCTGTTTCGTGATTGGCTTACTTTGAGCAATAATTTGGATTTGTTCTTCATCATGTAATACTTTCCCAGCCAATTCTGTATACCTTTCTTTGATTAAGGGGTTTGTTCTCCATCTAGAATAGGCATTATTAAAATATTCAAAAGAAGATTTATATTTCTTTTGTTGATATAAATCTTCACCTTTTGCTATCCAAAATTCAGTTTCAAGCAGTTCATATTTTGCTTGGTCTATTTTTGCATTTTTGAATTTACTTAGAAGATCGCTTGCTTCTTCAAAATTCTTATTTTTTAATGAATAACGAAAAGAAAATATCTCTTCTTCCGAAATAGATTCGGCGAACAAAGAAATTGCTAATAAAAGTAAAGTGGTGATAAGGATATTTTTCATATTTTAGCTCTTATCTACTCAAAATCACAGCTTTATGACCAAATCTACTTCTCGGCATATTCAAAGAATCTTGAACCCATGGATTACCGCCAGGGTTTGTTAAATCTAAAGTATACACTTGATCTATAGGCAAATTGAATTCCGAGGCTCCACCAAATACATATAATTTCCTTTTTTCGTAAGAAATTTCCATAGCAGGGTAGTATAATGCTACAGGTATGTTTGAACCAGTGACAAATGAATTTGAAGCTGTTCCTAGAAACGAATAATCAAATCGATTAGAATTTGTTACTGCCGTAACAGGTTGAGATATGTTTGTTCCAGTCGAGCCACCAGCAACAAAAATTGCTGGTGTATCAGATGGAAAGGGATCAGTAGAAATTGGTCTGTAGCACGCATACCCTGAACCATGTCTTGCTAAAGAAATTGATGCTTCAATTTTACCTGAAGTAGAATTGAGAGAGGGTGAATAAGCATCTGTCGTTGCATAAGCTAATCCATCTGAATAAAATCTTCCGCCAGTAAAGATGAGACTACCATTATAGGTGCAACCAGCCATATCAATTCGAGGGAAGATATTTGTGCTAGAGAGAAGGCTAACCCAAGTCCCATTATTCCCTAAATTTGGGTAGAATTTATATATTGTATTAAAGATTGTTCCTGTTGTCATGTCGGTTGTTGTTGTTCCACCTAAGATGACTATTTCTTCATCAAATGAACCTACGACACCGCCTTGAAGAGTGGATGGCATATCTGAAAGGTTTCGATTCCATGTGTTTGTTATTGGATCGTATGCCTCAACTAGACGGCTCATAGTATATGAGGCACCATTTTTAACAATTCCACCGATTACATAAATTTTATTTTTGAATGAAACTATTTGAGCGTTTAGTCTTGGAGTAGGTACATTAGTAATAGCTGGATACCAAGTGTTATCAACTGGATCGAAAAAATCTATTTCGCTAACTGCGTTTTTATCCGATCCAATTCCCCCTATGATCCAAATTCCTCGTCGATATCTTGTCGCATTGTCAGATAAAGTTCTAAATGTTGCTGGAATTCCTAAACCACCTTCTTTTGATCCACAAGAAGGAACGTAGCGATATTCTGAATCTGTAATCAAATTTGATAGAGAAACTGCATGTATTTCATTTTCCAAAAAGGAAGTATCAACATTGCTATAGTTTGGACCAGTGGTGATTAAAAATCCTGGAAGTTTTCCTGAACATTTCCAGCTTACAACTGCTGAATTTGTCGTAATATTTGTAGCGACTTGCCATTCAATTTTAGCTGTATTTGCTTTCCCACCATCTGTAAGTGGATTTGCACAGTTGAGAAAATTTATGAGAGATACTAAGAACAAAAACTTGATTAGCTTCATTAGAAATTCATTCCACCTGTTATTTCAAGACCTGATCCGCAATGGGTTTTCTCAATTTCGAAGAAACATTGATTCTTCCATCCAAATCGATAAAAAGAAGGTCCGTATTTGAGACCTTGCCACCCAAGTTCAACATAAGCGGATGGATTTGCCCCAACCTTTGAATTACTTTGATCATATTTATAATTTACCGTGGAAATCCCTAATCCTATGATTCCGTAGAAATCGAGAAGTGGGTTTGAATTAAATACCTTCGATTGATAAAGGTAAGTGAAACCAGAATGTATACTGATTTCCCTAATCGGACCAGTTGATTGTAAATATTCGTATTTGAATCCTAATTGATAAGTATTCTTGAATCGCAAAAATGCGGGTTCAGTAAACAATGAAATGCCGTATAACGGAGGCGTTTGAGTGCCAAGAGGAGCAAACAATGGTAAAAAGGAAACACTTCCTCCGATTCTTGTTAGGTTATCTAGTTTATCATTTGCTAGATAAACGATAGGAAATTCTGGATGTTCGTCAGTTTCTGAATTGTTGTTCTTGATTTCATCCTTATTGATTGTCAAAAACCCTAATTCGGATTTGATTATGATTTCATCTTTTTTTCGTTCTGCGATTGTTCCTCTTATCACACTTCCATTTTTTAGTGATAAAATTGTAATTTTGTAAGAATTATTCAGTTGTCCCTTGTTAGATAAATCATAATACTCGAGTTCTTTCTTTGGTATTTTGTATTCTTTATCTTTGAATCTGACTACTATCATTCGTTCATCTTCATATACGAATTCAGCATAGAAGCCATCTCCATTTGGAAATCTAAGCTCAGCTGCGTTTAATGAGATACTGACTGTTGAGATGAATAAACAAACAATTGTTGTTAGATGAAGATATTTTAAAGAATTCATTAATGTTATGCGGAATAGTTGACATTAAATTTGTAACTATGTTATATGACAAGAATTATTCCTATAAAATGTATTCAGGTTATGCGACAAAATATTATTAAAATTGTTTTAGTTCTAGTTTCTATATTTTCGTTTTTGTCTTTTTTGGGAGGGCAAAGACTACCCCTCCAAATGCCTAAAATAAATGCAGATCAATATGGGAATGCATCTTTTAATTTTCCCTTAGAAGTGCCAGATGGGACTGGTGATTTAACTCCCGAGTTGAACATTTCATATTCATCAAGTGGTGGGAATGGTTTATTGGGGAAAGGATACGGATTATCGGGAATTTCTTATATAAAAAGAGATATTTCCTATGGGATTAATTATAATTCCAATGATAGCTATTACAGCTCCGAATATGGTCAATTAGTAGACTCAAATGGTAATAAATCAGTATATTATTCAAAAGAAGAGAGATTCGTTAGTTTTTTTCCGCAAGGAGATTCAGGAAGAGGACCTACTGAAATTATAGCATATGATAAGGATGGTAACAAATATAGTTATGGTGGAAGCGGAGCACAATTACTTCACCCAAACGGTGCTGTTCGAACTTGGGCATTACGAGAAAAACGTGAACCACATGGCGAAACTATCAATTATGAATGGGAAGTGCGGAAAGGAGAATTATACTTAACTAGGATTTCTTATGCTGGTGGAGTAAGAGAAGTTCGCATTGAATATACAACTAGAGAAGATGTTGAGACAGATTATTCTGAGAAAACGTTAACAACACGGGATTGGCTAATTAGTCGAATACGGTTTTATTCTGACAATTCGCACGTTCATTCTTATGAATTTAGTTACTCAAATGATGCGAAAACGAAGGTTAGTTTACTTACAAAAATACAATTTGAAAAAGATAACTTTTTCTCTCTCGCTACCCATTTACCATTAGAATTTATTTATACACCAAGTCATGAAGGAATTGGAGCAAAGCTTAATTCTGGTAGTGAATCACTTTCAGGTGGATATGGAAGTCTTGGTGATATTATAGATAGAGCTTTTTTAATGGATCGTGAGTTATTATATAACTTGGTTGCATTCTTTATTGGAAAGCCAAGTATCCGAGAAGAGGCAAGGCAAGATTTAAATACTTTCGCTACGCAACTAGGAATCAATAATAAGGGACTTAAATTTGGTACTATTTCTGGTGGGGGAACTTCCGAAGGTTTTAATGCTAATGCTGAATTAATCCAAGCAAACCAATATTATCCAGAAGTTGAATTATTGGGAAGGTATCCTATTGGAAATAAGTATAGGCAAGCTTGTGATGTCGGTGTGGTTGCTTGTTTATGCACTGCTTTCCCTGGATGTCCTGATTTTGCTTTTGCATATTGTGGTCAATATGTGATATTTAGTGCGGATGGATGTAATAATGGAGTAGTATCACCTGGTAAAGTATTAATGCCAACGGATTTAGATGGAGATGGAATAGCCGAGTTTTCTAGATTATTAGGAAGAATGGATAATGATCAGGTTTTTTTAAAAACTGACGATTTAAAAAATAATAGAAGCACTGAATCCCCTAGATTCCCTATTAAATACAATACATTTTTTACTTTAGCAGATATTGACGGAGATGGAACTACTGATTTTCTGTTCGAACAAAACAGTAAATTAAATATTTCATTTTCAAATGGGAGTGGTTTAACAAATCCGATTGCATATTCAAATATAACTCTTAACCCAGCTTCACAAAACTACCGACTAACTCAAAATTATCAACGAGTCGATCATGCAGTGGATATCAATAATGACGGAAGAAATGATTTTATTCATTTAACCAACGATCGAATGTCTATTTTTATTTCCCAAGGTAAAAGCTTTAAAGCTGAAAAGATAATTTGGTATGGTGGAAATCGAAGCTTAGTGCAGGAAACTTTGGATACGAATCCTTTCGTAGCCCATAGAATGAATCAATTTTCTGATATTGACGGCGATAGAGTTCCTGAACATTTGCAAATATTGAACGTAAACCCTCCTCCCGAGCAAAATTTACTTTTAGCAGTCAAGGAAAGACATAAGCAAGAAATCGCAGATGCACAAGCAGAAGTGAATTATTTCAAAGAGCAAATGCAATTTTTGATTAATGGTGGATATGGAGATTTTTTCCATGTAAGATATATTGAGAGTTCTATTATTTATGAATGGCGTTGGTTATATTGGGAATTACTTGGTAGACCAGGCACTGCAACCGAATCAGAAAAGGCTCAGCTGATTGAAGCGATTGACCGACAATTTTTTGAGGTTAAATACAAGGATTTAGTTCAAAGACAAGCAAACGAAATTGATATTGAAATTAGTCGAATGAGAAATGTCAATTTAGATGGAGCACAGTATCAACTAGTTTCTACTAAAATTAATTTAGCAACTAATTCTCTCTCTCAATCAGCTATTAATTTACCAAAATCTATGGTAGGTTATAATGGAAAGAATTGGTTGGTTGATATAAATCGTGATGGATTGCCAGATTTAGTAACGCTAACTAATTCAAACAGTCATTTTAATCCTTATGATTATGGAGTTGAAAATCCTGCAGCTATATCATCTACGTTAAATGTGGTTTTTAACAAGGGTGGATATTTTGATACAAATGAAATAGTTACATCAGGTATGCCTACAATTATTAAACCTGATAGATTTGCAGAAAGAGATGATCCAAATCTAAATGCTGCATCTAGCTTTGATTTTGTTGATGTGAACGAAGATGGTAAGTATGACTTCGTAGTTAAGGAATTTAAAAATACTTCCTATCATATATACACTGGAGACGGAAAGGGTAATTTCATCAGGACATCTGATTTTTCAGTTGAATCACATGAAATTGCTGAAAGCAGATTTGAAGATAGAAATGAGGATGGTATACCTGATTTTTTTTACCAATATGGAAAGAGTTTAGTTACTAAACAGATATCGTCAGACACTCCGACTGCAACTGGTGGTATGTTAAGTAAAGTCATTAATAACATTAACGGAGCAGAAACTTCAATTAGTTATTTATGGAAAAAAAATATGCAAGGAGCTGTTCTTAAAGGAACAGGTAGTTATACAACAACTTTGCCAAACGTTTCCCCTCAATTGCTAGTAGCATCAATTTCTTCAAAGGCAGGGCTTGAATATGCTAATTATAAATCTGAATATTCTTATGCAAACTTTCGATATAGACCGGGAGACTTGGAAACAAGTCAAAACTTAGGATTTGAAACGGTTACAGAGACTAATTTTGTTAACGGAGAAATAAAAGGAAAAAGAATATCTTCATACATTCATAATGGATCAAATGCTGGTCTTCTATCTAAATTAGAAATTTATACTGGAAATAATACTTTATTAGAAAGAAATGCTTATGCATATTCAGTTTTTAATCCGCATACTGGCACCAGATTGAGAATTCCCACTTTAACAACTAAAGAAGTCTTTGAAAACGGGAATTTAAAAGACCAGATAACTAATTCAATTACATATGATCAAGCCTTTGCTTATTCACAATCATCTGCTGTGGAAGATTTTAATGGTAGAGTTACGCGGTTGGAAATGCATTATTCAGACAATTCAGCTATGAATATATTAGCATTACCAATAGAATCAAAAAAAACTGTTAATGGGAGTTTGGTTGAACATAAAAAATGGACCTATAATGGAGCTGATGTAGCCTCGGAAAGTAAGTTAGTAAGCTTTAGTCAGTGGTATTCTATTTATTATTCTTATGATGAAATCGGGAATGTTTCGTCCACTACTGATTCATTAGGAAGGTCTTTATCATATGAATACAATGATATTACTCGTAGCAAAGCAACTCTAATTAGGAATGCTCTCGGACAGATTAGTAGAAAACGTTATGATCCCAAGCTTGATTTAGAGATAAGTTTCGAAGATAGTAATGGGAATATTTCATCACACGAATTTGACTATCATGGAAGAAAAATCTCTTCATATTTGGATAGTCGTAAAGTTGAATCTTATGAATATGATTTCGATGGTTCACTATTGTCGACAAAGCAAACCACCCATACGGATGAAGGTGATGTATGGGTAAAGGAATACAAGAACTTAGAAGGGAAAGTTTTAAAAAAAGAATCTTTGGTAGCTGAAGGAGTCGTTTCTACAACTCAATACGTTTTTGACTCCCTTGGACGAGAAATAAAAAAATCAAACTCCTATTTTACTGGTGAGTCTCCTTTATGGAAATATACTTTCTATTTTAATCAAAATGAGGACACACAAGAGCGTATAAAAGAAGTTATTGCAGCAACAGGGGAGATTAGTAAGTATAATTATGGTATACGCTCGATTGTTCTTACGATTACCAACCAATCTGAAGTTATTCGAACTGAAACTCAAAACTTAGATAATTGGGGTAGAGTTATATCAAAATCTATCCAGGGCGAAAGTATATTATATCAATATGATAATTCGAATAATATCATTAGGATTGCTGACCCAGGCAATGGAATTACAGAAATTAGTTATGATATTGGCGGAAGAAAAACAAGATACAGTGATTCCAACTCAGGAGCAATTTCCTATGCTTACAATGTTGCAGGAGATTTAATTACTCAATCTGATTCTAGAGGAACGATCATCAGAAATGAGGTAGATGGACTTGGGCGCGTAACTAAAGTATTTCCTGGGAATGAGAATCCAATAATTTATAATTATGATAGTGGAAATTCAATAGGTAATACCAATACGATTGGTATGCTTTCCATGATTACAGATGAGTCAGGAGTTACCGAATTAGCATATGATCGAAAAGGTAATATCATTGGAGAGAAGCGTACTGTTGATGATTTGCAGATTCTTTTCCAGAGAACATACGATCAGTTTGGTCGTGTGAAGACTATTACTTATCCGGAAGGCACAAAAATACGAAATCATTATACTGGAACTGGTCAACTTGCTTTTTTAACGATGGATTCTCACGACGGAAATAGTTTGAATCACACTGTTGTGAGTTATGAAGGTCCAGTTTTAGAAAATGATAAATATTTTATAGAACGTAAAACAGGGAATGGTATAAAGACTAAAATAGGTTATGATCCTCTTCGAAAGCGACCATTATCACTTGTTACTTATCTGAAAGATAATTCCGTAGAACAGAGCATTAAGTATGAATATGATATGCGTGGTAATATATCTGCTATTTCTGACCTGGTAAACGAATCCCGTAGTCAAAGATTTGATTATGATCATTTAAATCGAGTAACCAAAGCGGTTGGAAAATACGGAGAGGAGCAATATGAATATAGTCAAAATGGCAACCTATTAAAAAAGGGAGCCTTTACATATTCATATGATAACGGAAACCATATTCATGCAGTAACAAAAGTGAATGGTTCAAACACTGGAATTATTGGTTATAATTATGATGCAATGGGTAATATGATTGGAAGAAATGGAGATCATCTAGTATATAATGCTCAAAACAAACTCAAAAGAATCGAAACCATGGGTGGAGATAGATTTGAATATACATATGATTACTCTGGGTCGCGAATAAAAAAATCGCTCCAAAATTCCAATACTACTACATATAGTTTTGGAAATTTTTATGAAATTCATCGAACTCCAGGTCAGGAAGAAAAACATACTTTATATGTTGTAGGAATTGAGGGTGATATAGTTGCACAGTATAGTCGTCCGGATGCAATTCTGATTGCGAGTATGGCTTCGAATGACATATTTGCCAACCCTTTTTGTGAGAATTTGAATATTGATTGTAAAACCTTTTGGAAAAATCGAATTGGCATTACCATAAAAAGTCTCCTTGAAGAAACCAATATATACGTTGATGGCAAGTTGAAAGAAGGTCATCGATCACTTCCTTGGCTCGCTTTACTAGCATTTTTAATTTTATTAGTTTATAAAACTCGAAGCGAATCAAATGATAAAAATCCCTGTTATTATAGCTTTGATAATTTCGGAATTTCAATTTTGCCTAAATTTATATGTGATTTTCGAAACCAAATACCTAGATATGGAACAGCAATTCTAATTGTTGTCTTTTCATTCACTACGACAACTGGTTGTTTTCCATTGTTGCTAGGAGGGGCAGAATCTGAATCAGGTACACCTATTTGGCTGATTGGGCTTGGCAATGGAATTCCATTAAATACACCTTCTGTTGGTGATACACCAAGTAATGGAGGTACTATTGGTGGAGGTTCCTCCAATAGTACCTCGCGGGTCTCAGGAATGTATTTTTTTCATCCTGATCATTTGGGTAGCATAACCATGATTACCGATGGAAATGGAAATGTTCTTGCCGGGGGGGAGAGAGGAGGAAAAAGTCACATTACATATAAACCATACGGGGAGATATTAAGAACTGATTCATATGGACCTGACATAACGAAATATAAATTTACAGGGCAAGAAGAAGATCAAGAGAGTGGGCTGTATTATTATAAGTCAAGATACTATGATTCCACTTTGGGTAAATTCGCATCTAATGATGGTGTAGTATTTCCTGAAAAAGAGCAAGGGATGAATCGAATGATGTACGTAGATGGGAATCCAATTAAACATAAGGATTATACGGGGAATGGAATTTCGCCACCACTTGCTTTTGCTTTGGTGAATTATTTCTTAGCACCTGAAGAAAAAAAGGTGCAAGCTTTCCTCGACGGCTGGAATACAGGAAAAAATTTAAAAAAAGAAAGGGAACGTATTAAACGTGTTAATTCAATTTACCTTGGAGTTGTAAAATTTGGCATGGTGTTGACTGTAGTTGGTGGAATTTTGGCAAATTTTCCGGCAACTGCGAAAATTGGTGTAATTTTCTTTTACGTTGGAGTTGCAATAACATCTTTAGCAGTAAGTTTAAATCCAAATTACGTTCAAGATCAACGAGCGGCTAATGTTTCTGCGAATTGTTCGCAAGCGATTCAAATTGCCTCATACTATAAGCCGACTATGACACAAAATAACACCACTTCTGTTGGAATTCAAAATGATCCTATTAAGAAAATAGAGCAAGATAAGTATGAGAAATTGCAACAACTTCAGATTTATAGATGTTCTGGAGCTGGAGTTACGGAGAGTATAGATTGAAAATTAAATATTTGATTTTATTGGGATTTTTTGCAATTCAATGTTCTTCAAGAGAAGAAAGAATTGATTTTGATACTAAGGTGAAAGCGAAATCATTTTTAATAAATTTTGACAAATTAGAAATTTTACCTCCCTTTGAGGTTCAGTTAAATTTAATTTTTGATGATGAGAGTGAAATATTATTTTTGAATCGAAATTATAATGAAAAAAAAATATGTTTCCATTTTGATAATAAGCTAACACCGAGAGAATTTAGTTTCGCTTTAGTTAAAAAGAAACCTTTTTCTGGAATGTTTAATCTGTCAGATATTGAGTTGAAGAATGAAATTTTACATAGAAAAGTTGAAACTGATATTGGTAGGAATAGAAATATATACATTTTTAATGTTAGTCAGTCAATGAAAACCGAAATTTCTTATTCTAGTGTTATTCTAGGAGCAATTTCTTCACCGATTACATATCCTTTGGGATGGTATCCTATATATGATGTTTATGGTAGTGTATTTCAGGAACTTGAAAAAACTGATGGATATAGAGACCGGTGCAATTCAGCTCCTTTTTTGCGTAGCGACTAAATTAGTAACTATAATTTTAATTTCAAATAGAGTTTAACAAATTAATTTCATTAAATTGAGATTATTATGCAATCGTATGCGAAAACTTGATTTTATGTAAGGAAGCATTAATTACCCTTTTAATTAATCAAATTTGCGTTAGTTTTTTCTTTTCTCCATTGTGAATTTTTCTAATCCGACTGAGAAAACTTAATATATAGTTCTTGCTTTCATTGTTCAATTTTGAAGAGATTTTTTGAATTAAGATAAACCTGATAATCATTTTTTATGACTTCCACTGTTTTTAAAAATTCTCACTTCTACCTAATTTTTAAAGTTAATCTAGGATAGTTCTAAAAGGTATTTTAATACGTTCATTACTTCGTATTCTTGGAAGAAAGGAAGAAATTTAATGTTTAAAGTTTTTTCATAAGTTATTGGTATTTTAGATGTATGGGAAATTTCAAAGCAAATTCTAACCGACAATCTCTTGTGAATAATATTTGGACTCAACCAATCCTATTTAAATTTCTAGATTGAATTTCTCGGAAAACTTCGTTTGAGATTTATTTGAATCTACTGGATACTTAAATATATTGATATATTCTTTTAATATTTTTTTTAATTGTTTCATTCTGTCACATTTTAATTTATTAAAATCATAAGTTGTGTTACATGGATCGAATTATAATTGAGCTTTCTACCTAGAAAAATTTGTAAACTTTATTTTTTTGAATCGTATGTTAAGAATTTCCTATTTAGATTGAATATTTTAATAGTTACAATTTGTTTAAAAAGAATTAATCGATTTTCTTTTTTGGCGTTATTTTAAATATCTTTGAGTTGAAGTTGGTTAAACTCATTCTTTAATGTTATGAGTTTATGGAAACAAAATAGAATTATAGGCAGTGTCACTTTTGGCTCTCTTTCAAATTGTAATATTAAAATCTTGCCATTATAATTCTAGGTGGATTTGACTCTCTTTCTCTTCCTGGCTGGGAATTTCTTTTTCAAAGGTCGATTCGACAGTCCAGGAACATCTAATAGCTCCTTGGGATGGACTCCTAACGCATCTGCGATAATCAACAATGATTTCAGAGATGGTAATCCTTCCATAGATTCAATTCTTTGATAATTTCTCACTCCTAATTCTAGCCCTGACACAGCTTCTTGGGTCATATCTCTATATTCCCTAGTCTGTTTGATCTTCTCTGCAATTTCCTGTAGAATTCTGTCGTACTTTTTTGCCACATTCTAAGTATAATTGTAAGGCGAAATAATAGCCACGGTACAAGTAACACGCTAAATATAGCGTTATAAATGTTGACAGAATTTCAAACTCTAAATTACTTTAACAATCAGTTAGCTGCGATACTGCTTTAACCAAGGATCAAAATGACAGAAACAATATGCCCTAGTTGTGGCACCGAATTAAGATTCTTAAATACATCTTTGATGAAATTTGACGGACACAAAGTGTGCGTTAGCTGCTTTCAGAGAGCTACTTTGTCAAAAGTAACTACTCTCGAACAGCTAAAGTCTATTCCAGATAAGATTCAAAATAGTTCGGACTCAATTAGTTCTCCAAAGATAGAATCAAGAACTCCTGAAACTATAATAGTAAATAGTGAAACCAAGGGATTTGGATTTTTGAAAGCTTGTATTGGCTTCTTCCTAGCAGGTCCTTTTGGACTATTATGCGGTTTATGTGGAAGCGGGAAGACTAAGACGACTGTTATTCGAAAATAATGCTAAGGAATTTCATTGATATTAGTCGGATATCATTGGCAGAGTTCCCTTTCATGTGCCATCAAATACCAGAGAGGAGCTTTACTTATAAAGGTTCGCAATTCCCTGTATGTGCCAGATGCACTGGAGTAATTATTGGGCAGCTATTTGCTATTATAAGTATAATAAGCGTGCCAATTAGGTTCGGCGTCATAACTTACATATCGTTAATGCTTCCTGCGTTGATTGATTGGACAATTCAAGAATTTACAAAAATCAAATCGAATAATCTCCGTAGGATGGTAACGGGAACATTGTTAGGCTTTGGATATGCTATGACTTTGTTTGCCCTGATTTCTTTCACTGTTAATTTTTAATATATAGGAATTTTTAGAATGAATAATAAACAAGCTTATGCTTTCCTTATTTCACTAGTTTTTATCTTTTTAAACTGTGCAACAAATATTGAGAAATTAAAAGCATCCAATGATAAACTTTTAGATGTAGTTGGAATACCAATATATATATTATCAACAAAAGAAATTAAAAAATATTATCATTTTGTTTTAAACCCAGATGGGAAATTTCAAACGGATATTCCATCACTTTCCCATTGTAATCATTGGGATGTTGATGATCAACTGGAAACGATTTACTTAGTTTGCAAAAATGGGAATTATAATTTTGATTTAAAAAAATACATTAATTATGATTCGAAAATTAAAAAAGTTAATGTTCCTTATACTATACGACCGTATGTTTCTTTGGTAGATTTCAAATTGAATTATGTAAATCTTAATAATCCATGGTTTGATGTGGCACCTATTGTAAAGTTTTTGGATAAAGATGGATTGTCTCTTTTTCAAACAATATATTTCATTATTGGTGATGAGAATTTGAATAAATTCAAAGAGGCTATTGTAATTCGAGATACGCAAATGGAAGAGGATTCACAGAGGTTGGTTAGAGGTATTCCTTTAGAACAAATAATCGATTTACGCTACGATGAAAAATTAAATTTTATATTGGCTCACCAAAATGAAATAGAGAATCCCGATTTGTTTTTTACTCTAACTCATCAATATCTAGAGATGAAACTATCAGATTACGAAAAACTCATAAAGGAAAATGCAAATTTAAAATCTAAAAAGTATTTAGTTTTTGAAACAGATTTAAAAAAAACACCGTATGATATTAAGAATCGAGGTTTTACGCTAAACATTTATGATGAATATACTGGTGGCTTTAAACGTTTTTTCTCACCACCTATTTTCGTTAGTATGGAAATTGAAAAATATGAGGAAATGAAATATGATAAAGTTGTCTGTATTGCGGAATATGAAGTGTATACTCAATCGGAGACAGCATACTTATCCACAAAATACAATGGAATATTGAATAAAGATAATTTTGAAAAGTATAAAGCTAATTTCAGGGAAGGTCTTCCTTACATAAAGGAGCAAGTAATTAAGTATAAACAAATTAGATTAAAAGTTTTGAATTATAGAATTTTTAATTGGGAGGAGGAGACAGGCGATTCATATTGGAAGCAATAGCATTTAACATTTTGTTAAAATTGTAAAGTTCTAAGTCAATGTAGTTAGAAATTTTGAAAAATGTTTTAAAGGCATTAAGTGATGGTTAAACTATTTTTTTGCAGTAGTCCTCGTTCGGTTGTTGCAAATGCTTTTTAGATATTTCGCTGTAAGTATTTGGTTGATTCTTGTATATCCACTAGAATATGCTATGCGATGCAATTTTTTAAATTATTAATAATTAAATCCTTCTCATCTTCATTATTTTTTGTTTTTCTATAATTAATTAAACTTCCTTAAATTTTTTTCTCTATTCTTTGAATCTCTCGTGCTTTCACTATTGATTGTGTAGTATACCTTTTTTAGCTTTAGGTTTACCGAGGACTTATCCTTTCTTGATTTAGACCGTTTTTCTCTGTTTTGTATCCGCCTTCGCAAATTTGAAAGTTACTCCTTTGACAAAAAAATTTCTTTTTTTTTGAAAAATTCCCAATCATAGCCTTCGTTCCATCAAACGGAGTATATTTAAAGTAGAGGGGAAAAATTCCCCAAAGGAGTTGAAATATGACAAGTATCGAGTGGACCAATGAGACGTGGAACCCTATGCGAGGGTGCCAGAAAGTTTCCGCAGGATGTAAGAATTGCTACGCCGAAACGTTTGCAAATCGTTTCCGTGGGGTTAAGGGGAATGCATATGAAATGGGATTTGTTCCGAGGGAAGTGCCAGGAATGCTTCTCAAACCTTTGAAATTTAAGAAACCTTCATTGGTATTTGTGAATTCAATGTCGGATTTGTTTCATGAGAGCTTCACCGATGATTACATTCACAAAGTATTTACAGTGATGCGAGAAGCAAATTGGCATATCTACCAAATACTCACCAAACGACCTATTCGAATGAAACAACTATTCGATTCTAAATTGAAGGAATTTTCTAGCCTAGATAACATCTGGATGGGGGTTACTGTTGAGAATTGTAAGGCATATAAAGAAAGAGTAAGTATCCTTAGGAATACCAATGTTAAAACCCGATTTCTTTCAATTGAGCCATTGTTGGAAGACCTAGGAACTATCAATCTTACGAAGGTGGATTGGGTGATTTTGGGGGGAGAGAGTGGTGTTAGGTGCCGTCCAATGGAAGAATCTTGGGTGCAATCAATTCTTAAACAATGTGAAGAACAAAATGTTCCAATGCATTTTAAACAATGGGGAGGTGTTCGAAAGAAGAAGGCGGGAAGAGTTCTCAATGGTAGAACTTATGATAATTTTCCTGAATTTAAGTTCAAATCAAAGCCAACAAAGTCAGAACTAAAGCAAATCAAAATTAATCTCGAAAAACAATTCTTTGGTGAGCCAATTACAATGTCAAAATTCGGTCCCTTAGCATCAGCGGAGAATTCAGTAATTAGTTTTGATTTTGGAACTGTGATTAGCTCGAATCATGAGCATGTTGCAATTTCATAATCGATAAATAGTGAAAACTTCACGAGTAAACGAAAAAGACATGTTTATTTCTTTCGCTTGTGGAGTTCAGATTTTTGAAAATTTGGTAATGAACATTACAAACAAAGGAGAAATTAATGAAAGAAGAAAATGATCCAACTCGTTCTACGTATACTGCCTTGACCACGGCATATGATTTTTATAACGAGAATTTATTTGAAAGTAAGCTTCCTAAATGCTTGATTACTTTACAGAGGAAAAATGTGAACACTGCTGGCTATTATTCTCCAAAAAGGTTCAAAAAAACGACAGGGAATATAACGACAGATGAAATCGCCATTAATCCTGCACATATAAATAAAGAGAATATCGAAGATGTGCTATCAACATTGGTTCATGAGATGACTCATCTCTGGCAAGAACATTTCGGAAAGCAGACTTCTAGACGCTCATACCATAACGGAGAGTGGGGGACAAAGATGGAGACAATCGGTCTAATGCCTTCTGACACAGGAAAGCCTGGTGGAAAGAGAACGGGTCAAAAAATGGGAGACTACGTAATTGAAAATGGATTGTTTCAACAGAAGACTGAGATACTATTAAAGAACGGTTTTACGCTACCGTGGGGTGAAATAGTAGATACTAATCCAAATCCAAATGGTCTATCTGGTAAGAAGGTCAAATATTATTGCCCACTGTGCTTAGTAAATCTTTGGGGTAAACCAGGCTTGCGATTTGCCTGTCTGGATTGTATAGTTGAATTCCAAGCAATGTTGTGATGGGGAGTTTATTATATTCATGAACGTCAGAGAACTGAACAACAAGCATTCAAAAATCATTGAGCAAGGCTTTGGTGGAATTGAATCCAATTTTGAGCCTATTACGAATTATCTTGATCGATTGTTACGATTATTAATTCACCGTAATCCAAGTTTAAGACTAAAACAAATAAAAATGAAGTGTCAAGAAGTATGCTTTAAATCTAACTTACATGATCTATATAATGATGATGATAGGCAGCGAGATCGAAATGTATCTGTCAAAATCCAATCAAAACTGGATAAGCAACGAACAAGGTATTAGTTACAATTTCAGGAAGCTACTAAAGCGTTGATAATTGAATCGAAAATCTTAGACAAATTTACTCGTTCTAAATCTGAATATTTGTCGACAAATTCCTTCTTCCTTTGAGGAAATTGTAATATTAAATGCTCAAAGGTTATTTTTGGATTTATCTTGATTCCATTCAGATCACTATTAAATTTAATTATCAACTGCTCCAAACTTTTAACTTCAATTTGATTGGTAAAATCGAACAAGTTATCATTATTTAGCGTATTAATTGCCTTCATAAACGTATCAAGTAAATAGAAGTGTGTCAGTTCATTAATCAATTCTGAAACATGGATGCGATCAATACTCCCCACTAAAAATTTAATTTCATCCGATGCTTCCTTTTTTTCTACAATATATTCCATTTCAATTCTCTCCTTGTTTGCCATCTTCAAATTAGTATGATTCGTTACTTAAATTCTCTTGAAATCAATGGCTCCTATAAGAGAGAATAACCTTTCAATTTTAGGAGCTTTCTTGTGGTGTTCATAACCTTCTAATATGCGGGGATTTCTTACTTTTATCCTCCTTTTCCCGATTGATTAGTTATGCATTGATTTGGGGTTTTTGTTCGAGTAGCTGATTCCAACTCTCTAAGCAAAAGTTTGCTCACAGGCTCTATCTTGGCGAGGATGGTCTCTATGGTGCCTGGGTTTAGCTTGGTTCTCAATTCCTTTCTAATGACGTAGGGGAGACTGACCAAAATGCTGTGCCAAGAACTTAAAGTCCTGCTGGATATATGTGTGGATTTGATTTGGCTTCTAAGATAATTAGGGAGGTATTCAGGTTTGGTTAAGCATAGTTCAAGAATCTTTCGATTAATTCTTTCCTGATCTATGTCTATAACTAACTGATCTTGCTCCTTTGTTATCCTATATCCAAGAAAGTGCTGACCATTCTTAAGCTCCGAAGTGACGTTAGGGGTCTTTTCTGAGATGGTCAAGTTGCTGTTTTTAAGGGTGTCTTCGACCCACTGGTTGATTTGGTTGTTTGTACTTTCCTCCTTTGTAACAATCAGGATATCGTCAGCATATCTAAAGATATTAGAAATATCGGGGAATTTCTCCTGTGAAGGTTTATCGAGTAAGTTGTGCAGATATAGATTTGCCATGATGGGAGCATGAACGCTACCAGCAGGTATCCCAAAATGTTTCACCTTTTTCCCGTTAAACTTCGTATAGGTAATTAGTGATTTATTTATAATTTTTAAAAATTGAGGATGCTTAATTTTAACTTCTATAATTTCAATCAATTTCACGGTATCAATGTTATTGAAGCACTTATGGATATCTAATTTGGTGCTATAATTGTCTTCTTTAGATTGTTTTTCAATTAGCTTCATCCCATTCTTAATACTCATGTTACTGCGGTATGCAAATGATGTAGGATAAAATTCTGGATTCCAGATTTCATTTAAAATTATAGAGATGAATTTTTGAACTATCTTGTCCGATATTCTATAGGAGTAGATTACTCGGTTCTTCCCATTCGTTTTTATTGTTGTCTGCTTCGCTGTTCCAAATTCATATCTATTTCCTTTGCATTTGATTAAAAGCTCCGTGGCAAGATTAGAATTAGAATACCATTCTGAAATTTCACTTTTCTGATGCTTTGATTTTCTTTTAAGCATACTTAGGAGCTTGAATATTATGCCTAAGTTAATTTGTTCCATTGGATTTGATTTGAGAAATCCAATCGCATTCACTTCTTCCCATATATTATTTAATAGTTCACTGAGGGAAGGCTCGAATGGTTCTTTTGTTTTTATACTTTGATTTTGTTCCATTCTTTCCTCCTCATTCTAAATTATACTCTTCTTTGAGTTTGTAAATCCCTGAAAATGCAAAAAAATATTCAAAATCCTTATACTGGCAATTGGCACAATAATCTTATACCCGAAATGTTCGAGAAAAATATTGAACTTGAAGTAAAAAATTCAAAAAACCAAAAAGGCAGCTAAACAGTGTTATCCTGCCATTAATTTCGAAATTTTTAAATAAGTTCATGTTATGTCCTTTATAGGAATTTTGCTCCTAAAATGGGAAAATTCGAAAACAGAAAGATGGTGCTCGAATGCTCATGTGGTCTCGTCCTCCCTGTAGCCTGAATAAGCTCGGCTTCAATAATTGTGAGTTGGAATCTTGTTATATCTTCATCTTCGCTCAATGTTATGAATGGGAAAGAATATCCATTAAAGGTGACATTGTTACCTTCCTTCGGTCTTTGCTCTATGGCTTCGGTATAACTTATAACAGAAGTATAATTCAAACCTAGATAAGCGCACTGAACTCTGAATGTCTCGGGTCTAACATTAGGAGTACCTGCAATAATTAGATTTTGACCTGCTAGACTTCTCAGGCTAGTTGTAGCTCCGAAGTGAGCAGATAGAAGAGGATGAGAATCTTTGTATGATATTGCTGAATATCCGAGTTCAATGTATGCATCGATTAAATCGTTGAAAAAAGATTCGCCATATTTATTTTTAAGTGAGTTCCTTGAAAGGCTTCTGCTTCCATCTTGAATTATAGTCGCCATTAATTCAGGTATACTAATACGGTGGGTCACAAGTCTATCACCAGCTAAAAGTTCATATGCAGTCATTAATGGAGTAGCGGTTAGGACAATTGTCTTTTGGCTGGAGAATTTAAACTTCGGAATAAACTCAATAAAGCCTTCAAACTTCTGGTAATTTTTGGATTTTAAGAATAAACTTAGAGTAGAGTGGAGGTAATCTTCAGTAATTTCTTCTTCATTTAGAATCTCTTCGAAAGCCTTCTTTACTGACTCATCAATTTCCGCTCCAATATCTTTGATCATTTCATTCGAAAAGTTGGGAGTTTTTAGAGGCTCATTTTCGGGTGAAGAAAGTATCCTGTTGAGTTTTGCTATGAGATTCTTTTTCCTCTTTAATTCTAATTCCAATTCCCGTAACTTAGGTTCGTTAATCCTTATGTATGCGTCAAGGTTAGGAATGTTTGGGATTATAGGAGCTAGTTTTTCTATTAACTCTTCTCTATCGGTTGGTGATGATAGGAATTGATCGGAGCTTCTAAAGATAAAAGACTTAAAATCGCTCAATTTCTTTCTTTCTCTATTTATGTCCTCTTCTTCCTCCAATATATTAGAATTCAACTTATCCATGACCAATTGTATATTTCCGATTGGTATTTTCCTTGGTGATAGCAGGGTGCTCATGATATCTTCATCGATTACGATGATATCCCATTTCGAAAGCTGGCGTTGACTCATTAGTAAATATCGTGCATGCGTAATATGTACTATTGGAGAATCATTTAAAATCGAGTTGGTTCTTTTTTCGAAATCTTCTAGTTCTATCTTCAGGAATAAGCGTTGTTCGTTACTACAATTGGATTGTTTGAGGGCTTTCTTGGGTGAGATTCCTAATCGATATGAAATATCAAATATATCCTTTAGGCTGTTCGGGACTTCGGGGAGCTTATATCCAATTGAATATTCGTTGATTGTATCGTGCCGAGGAGATACGATTAGAACTCGACATTCATTTTTTAGTAATTCGTTTAATCTATTGATTTGATAACTTTTGCCAATGCCAGTTACTGCAATAATAAGATGAATATTGTTATCATTCGAGTTTAAGGTATGAGTAAAAGTCTTAACAAACTCTTCCCTAGCTTCATCTAAAGTTACATAATTGTATCGTTCATTATAGAGTTTTCTTATTGGATGATCGTAGGCTGAAGGCAGGTGAATATCCTGTTTGTTTGAACCAATTCTTTCATTACTTGAGGCATTCACAAAATTCCCAAATTCACTCAATGCCTCCCTATGCAAAGTTACTTGCTGTGCCAATTGACATCTTGATATTGTATTATGGATAAATCCACAATGATTGATTATGATATTTTGTGAGAACTGTCCATAGATGTTACTTAGTTCTAATTCTAATTTATCTATTCCCGCTTCCTCTTTTTCCAATCTGGCTAAATAATACAAGAATTCCCGAGATGATCCCGTGTATTCTTTAATGAATAAATCTGCCCTGGAATCATGATCAATCAATTTGGCGTAACTATCATAGTTTTCAGATATAAAGGAAAGAAGCAAAGCTTTGAGGTCATACTGAAGTGGAAGCAAAATCAATATATGGTAGTGATCTCGTCTTTGATCCTCAGAACCTGTTCCTCTCCACACAAGTTTTGGTATAGATAAACCACGCCTGTAATGTTTCTTAAATAGATATTTCTCAAATTGTTTAATGGCTTTATCTACTATTGGTAAAAGTTCTGTGAATTTTAGAGGATACTTTGCTGAAATTCTCTTGGAGGATATAGTCAGTTGTAGGGGAAAATATAAGTCCCGATATTGTATTCTAACCTTATCAAACTCATGAATAAGAGCATTTACGCTTATTCTAGAGGAATTTTGTGGAAATACTATTGGTTGGTTAGGAATGTTGGTAGGGAAGGCTTTGGAGACCTTATGGTTAGTTATAAAGGTTGGTGTGGAAAACTGTGTAGGCATAGGGGGACTATTAAACTCCTTGATCAATTTAATATAGAAACCAGAGATTCCTAAGAATCTGCTTCCCACGGCGACATCCTACCAGGGTTGATTTCTAATCTGAAATATACTCCTATCATTCCCAAATACGGGGCAGTTTGGAAAAAAGTTAGAAATTCTTAAATTATTTTAAGAAGCTTTGGCTTTTACTAAATTAGTAGAACTACTTTGTACTATTTGGGTTTGGGGATAGGTTTTGAGCTAGGTGGTAGTAAATTCTTTGTTAGCTGCCATTTTTTGAGGTTGATGAATGGGTAGGATTGAAGTATTAGGTATTCGATCTTACCTAGCGTAGAGTTTTGGAGACCATCCCATTCACCTTCATACAAAGGAACATTATATAGTTCATCTATATAGTGCCAACATATTTGGATATTTTCAACTTCTACAAAGAAAACTTTTTTAACACTTTTATGATTTGAATTCGAGCGTATACCAAATCTAAGTTTAAGTCTATGGCAAAGTGGTATTATGCTTTGTAGTAGCTCTGTCTTCTCCTGGTAATAAGCTAATTTAGTATAGCCAGGATATTTTTGAGCATTTAAATTTGAGTCTTCTATCTCAAGTAATAGTTTCAGAAAGGTGGCATACAAATCAGACCTCGAATATGATTTCAATCGAACTTTCGTTTTCCTTGTGCCTATTGAACAGAAATCTTTTCTTGCCTTATCGATATCCATAATTCTGAAATTTTGATGATCAATGCTTTTTTGCATAGCTTCGCCCCGAGTTTTAATTTGATTTTTTTCATTCGGAGGGAGCTGAGGTGAATTCGAGGATTCTAGTGCTCCAAGTTGAATCGGGATGTTTATTTTCATCCAATGGCTCTGGTGCCATTAAAACCTGTATGGAAAGAGTAGATGATTTTTCGAGGATTTTTTTCAAGATTTAATAAAAAATTTAAAATTAGAGATAATGTTACGATCAATAAATATACTTTAAATCTTAATTATACTTATGAATTGCAAGTATAACGGACATAATGAATTTAAAATTAGCTTTTTTTAAAAAAATTAAGTCTGCTTTCTACTTTGGAATAAATCCTCATAATTTATCGTTATGTGGTTATACATCTCTGTGATAATAGAACTTGAGTGCCCTAAGTATATTTGAACTGGGCGGACACAACCAAGTCTGCTTATCTCTCGAGTAGCAAAGCTATGTCGAAAAGTATGACATGTCACAAAATCTTTTGACAAAATTAATTTTCCGAGCAAATTAATTTCTTTTTGTATGAATGATCTGTTCAATTTCTTCTTTTGTTTGGATAAAAATAATAGCTCATCAGACTGGAATACTTTCTTAATTCGAGTTAGTAGCTCTTGGCTCAGAAATATTCTTCTTGGTTTATTTCCTTTCCCAATTATTTCAACATAGACTCGATCATCCTCAATACTGCAATCTTTCATTTTTATATTTATGAGTTCAGAAATTCTCATTCCTGTAACTGCAAGAGTTTCAATAATTAGCGAAAGTCTATGATATTTATTGCCTCTCTCGTTATCTAATTTTTTTGATTCTGAAATTAGTCTTTGTATTTCATCCCAAGTTAGAATTTTCTCTTTATATACCGTCCTATTTATTTTAGGAACTTTTATTAGTTTGGATTCTTCGGTGAGATAGGACTTAATTCTCGTATCAGGAGTTATGTTTTTTAGAGCTACGAAAATTGCACATTTGCGGAATGCTTTCGAAGCCTGCGAATACTCCCCAGAGCCTTTTATTTTAGGCAGATTCAAAAACTGCCTTATCGTTTCCGTATTGAGCGGAAGACCTTTTGCTTTCTGAAAACGAAGAAACTGTTCGAGAACTCCGTGATAAGCTTGAGGTAGGTTCCGTTTATAGTTATTTAAAAATTGGAATGTAGCGTTTGTTTTGCGGACCATTTTGGATCAAATCAAAGTGGACCTTTCCCATTGTCTCTAAATAATTTAGCACTATAATAAAAAAATAACATAATCCTTCAATTGTTACTATTCTACCCGAGTGGAGGAGGGGGCATTGCGGAGCTTTTTGACTATTCCGTTGTCTCCTAGGTGTCACCTTTACATTCTTTCGATATTTCCAGCTTCAAATAAAGAATCTAGGAAAGTTTCCATTCCTATCCCAGTGAAAGCCCCTAAATCCTTCATTTGGGACAAAAATTCAATAGAATTAAGGCAAATTCTATTGAATTTAGGCTAGTTAGCATAGCCTCCAGCTCGGATAGTGTCAAAATATTTTGTAAAATATTTGACAACCGACTCGAAATTTCCGAAAATCAAGATATGTCTATCGCAGAGCTAAAACGACACCTCAAGCCAGGGCACTCTTACAGGAGAGGTGAACTTATTACGTACTCTCCGAGTGTGGATCGGGAGTTGAAGAAGCTCGTCAAAATAGGTTATGTAAAGAAAGAGCGAAACGGTCTCTATTCTCGTCTCGGAACGAGTAAATTTGGAGAAGTACCAGTTGCCACTAAAGAGCTTGTAAAAAAGTTCTTAAATACAAACGACTTCTTGATCGTTGAATATAATAAATTTAACAGTCTTGGTTTAGGCTTGACGCAGTTGTACAAAGAAATGGTCGTCTACAATCATAAACGACATGGACGCTTCAAGTTAGGTTCCGATAAACTATATTTCAAAAGAAGAAACGGTTATCCACTAGAAGTGAACCGAGAATTCTTATTAATAGAGTATCTAAACGAAAGGAAAAAATTAGCGGAAGAAGCCTTGGATTTAGAAAATAAAATCAAGAACCTAATTGATAACTTGAACATTGCAAAGCTCAAAAGGTATGCAAAAGATTTCGGTAAAGTAGCTGTTAGGAAAATGATAGATAGTCTTCTGGAGAATTATGAATAAAATATTCATCCATAATGATCCAGAATGGGAATCGCTCCTAAGAATCGTTTCGAGTGAGCAGGACATTCCTGTGTCATTGATCGAGAAAGATTACTGGATTATGCATGTCTTGTATTCTTTATCGGAATCAGGATTTCAGTTTAGCATGAAAGGTGGTACGTCTCTTTCCAAAGGATTCAAAATAATCGATCGATTTTCCGAAGATATTGATTTACTTATTAAAGATAAGGACTTTGAATCGAGAAGTTCGCAAGAGAATAAGACAGAAAAGGCTATACTTAAAAGGAAAAATTTCTTTGAAAACATTAAAGAGAAATTGAAAGTTCCAGGATCGGTAGGCAAAGAACTCAACTATAGCGATGATTCATGCAGAAATGCGGAGATTCCCATCACATATCCAACCCACTTCCATGTATCAGGAATTAAAGAACACATTCTATTAGAAATTGGATTTGATGATGTCGAACCATCTCGTAAAATAACCATTTCTTCTTGGGTTTTCGATTACATTTCTTCAAAAGGTAATGTAGGAGGTTACATCGATAATCGAGCTATTGACGTTAATTGCTACTTACCTCAGTATACTTTTGTAGAAAAGCTACAAGCCATTTCGACTAAATTTAGGCAGATGATTGCAGGAGTCGAAATTAAAAACTTTGCACGGCACTATTATGACATGTATAAGTTATTAAATAATGCCGAGGTGCAAGCATTCGTTGGTTCTGAAGAATACAGAAGACACAAATTAAAGCGTTTTAGAAAAGATGATGAGACTGATTTAACAAAGAATGAAGCCTTTATTTTATCTAATTCTGCTCATCGACAGGAAGTAGAGAATAGATACAAAAATACTGAGGCTCTTTACTATCGAGATTATCCTACCTTGGATGAAATCCTAGCATCGATCAAATCATTTCTTCCAAAGCTATAATTCAAATTATGCTTTAAACTTAAGATATGTGAAAAACTTTCTATTCAAATATTGATTGAATAAAAATCGTTCTGATCTTTAAACCTATGAGTAATTCCTCCTTGAGAATACCATAAAGCTAATTGAGTGTTTTTAAAAGTGTTTTTCACATCTAATAAAATAGTTTCGATCTCGGCTTTAGGTAAGGGAACCTCAGAATTAAAATAAGCTACATTAGGAATCGGGATTCTTTCATTTATTTGCTTTGTAGCGTCAGCTAGTATTTCTTTTTTTATTCTAACTTTTTTTGATGCTTTATTCTCTTCAAAAAAAGCTAACGAATTCTTTGAGCTATCGATTAATTTGTATTCCTTTCCAAAATGCAAAAATTTAAATTCAACTGAAACAAAAAATGGGATTTCATTTTTCTCTCTAATTGTTCCTCTTTCTGGCTCATATTTATTAACGCATGTAATATATTTATTTTTGTTTATCCAGTTTGGATCGAGAATTACATAATCTAATTTTGCTGGACTTGAGCGCTCTTCATTTATCGTTTCAAAAAAATCAGACCGTTTATACTTATTTATAGTTACGTATTCATTCATCAAAATTGGAAATTCGTATCCATCCAGTGTTTTAGTTGTAAGTGGAAAATTTAAATCATTCATCCTTTTCTTTATAATTGCATCGAAATCATTATGAAGATGCTTTTCCTCAAGATAGACGGAAGGTTTAAATAAATAATTACTATTAAGAATTTCTATCGCTGAATTAGATATATTTTTTGCTTCGTCTATAAAAAATATTTTATTTTCCAAACTAAACTTCCCCTCGCATCCTATGTATGTTCTTCTTCGAATGACTAGAGCATAGCTAAATTTATTCGGTGAATTCTTTGTAAAGAAGTATATCTATAGTAAATTTAAGTAAATTTGAAAGAGAAAATGAAATATATTTAACTAGATAAATAAAGCAAAACTGTATAAAGTTTGAAATTCTTTAAGTCAATTAGTATAGATTTATAATTTATGCAGTCTTCCTATAAAATGGCTTACCTAAAATTTCTTCGCTCAAGCTTTTCCATTTAACTTGACTTAAACTTCCTTTTTCAGCGATCTTAAGATATTCCGCTTTTTTAGCCAAACCTGCATAACTTAAAGTTGTATCTGTAACATTCTTTAGTAAAACTAAGTGAGCTGGTTTAAAATTTTCCTTTGTTACTCCCATCTCATTGAGGTGATATAAATAAAGCTGATCAGGAAACAAAAACTCTGCTGCAAATATTTCTGCACCTATTTCAATTTGTTCATTTATATTAATGTTTGAACAATATACACTTCCTAATTCCTTATCAAATAGATGATGCTTTAATTCATGCGCTAAAGTAAATGTTTTAGGGTCTCTACGCAAATTCTTGTTAACTACAACATGTGGTTCCCCAGAAATTACAAAGTATGCTCCCCGAATAATGTTAAAATCCTTCCAATAATTTATCTCTCGAATTCCTTCGGCTTTCATTATTTTTTTAATCTCATTGGGGAGAATCCTTGGTAAATTTATTTCATACTTTTTTCTTAAGTTATTTGCACTTAATTTTAAGGATTCATAATATTCATACCGTGTTTGATTCATCTTTTCGCTTTCTCCCTGGGGATTTCTTTTGGATCGCATTTAATTGTTTTTTTGCAATATAGAACTCTAAATAGTTTGATATTTCATTTAATTCTTTGTCCGAAAGTCCTGACATTCCTCTAAACATCATATCAATTTTCTGATCTTTTTCAGTTCCTACGGTGTCGCCTGGCAGAAATGTAAGGATTGATACTTTAAAAAACTTAGCAAGTTCATACAAGTCTTCAATTCTCGGTTTATACTCTCCCGTTTCCCATCTGGAAATGGTATTTGGAGTTTTATTTAATTTTTTTGCTAATTCAGTCTGAGAGATTCCTTTTCCAGAAAAGCTAGATTCTCGCAGCTCTCGGATTTTAAGGGCAACTATTTCATTTATGCTCACGTGTAAAATATACTAAAATAGGAAAATATTTCAACTCTTTTACTTGACGACATAATGTCATTATCCTATTATAGGATAATATTTCACAAAGAAGGTATTGTTATGAAACATGAAATTATTTTTTACCCAGTCGGAAATGGTGATACAAGTCAGATTATTTTAAACAACAAAAAGCGCATTTTAATGGACTTTAGACATATCAAAAAGACAGAAGAGGAAAATGGAGGACCAGAAATAAACCTTAAAGGTAGGCTTAAAAAAGAGCTAGATGAAGCTAACAGAGATTATTTTGATGTTGTAGCTTTTACACATGGTGATAAGGATCATATAGAAAATAGCACCGAATTCTTTGAATTAAATTTTGCCTCAAAATATCAAGGTGAAGGAAGAATTAAGATTAAGACCCTTTGGGTTCCAGCAGCTATGATTTTGGAACAAGCAGCAAATGAGGATCAGAGTAGTGAATTTGTAATATGGAGACAAGAAGCACGATACCGATTAAAAAAAGGAGAAGGAATCCGAGTTTTTTCAAAACCCGATCGTTTAAAGGACTGGCTCAATGAAAATAATATTTCCGTTGAAGATAGAAAGCATTTGATTATCGATGCTGGTCAGCTAGTACCCGATTTTTCTTTAGCTGTCGATGGAGTTGAATTTTTTTGTCATTCTCCTTTTGTGAAGCATGTCGATGAGAATGAAGAATTTCGAAATGAAGCTTCTCTAATATTTAATATTAGGTTTAAAATTGGAGCTGATATATACGATTATCTCGCAGTCGGGGATTCAAAGTGGGATATTTTAGAGGATATTGTCACAAAGTCGCAAAAGAGAAATAATGAAGACAGACTAAAGTGGGATATATTTAACGTTCCTCATCATTCAAGTTATTTAGCCCTAAGCGATGAAAAAGGCAAAGAAATAACTATTCCGAAAGAAAAAATTGAAGAATTACTTTTATACGGAAAAGAAGGATCGTTTCTTATAAGTTCAAGTCACGCTATTCCAGATAATAAGGAAGCTTACGAACAGACTCAGCCACCGCATATACAGGCAAAGAAGTGCTATGAAAAATATTTAAATAAAGTTAAGGGCTGCATGTTTTTGGTAACTATGGAAGAATCAGATACTAGTAACCCACAGCCAATTAAGTTCATCATCGATGAAACAGGCTTAGCTAAGGAAGAGAAGAAAATATCTGCTTCAAATATTGCTGTAAGCAAAAATTATAAAGCTGGATAATTTAATGATGATATTTGAAAATTCTAGAATTATATCTCCAGAGAATCGACTTTCTGAGCATTCTCAGGAAGTTAATAATTTAATTTTTGCAATAGGAGAGAGGAAGGAATTTTGTTTACATGAATCTAGAATTTTTCACAGTCCTGACAACCTAATTGAAATACTTTTGGTTGATCTAAAACACCCATCAATAAAGAGCAAAAATTCAGTAGGTATATTGAACAGAGAGCCTCTAGCGATACTTTACATTAATGGCTTGCCTGAACATCCATTCCGAGTTGTTCCAATTCGTGAAAATTTTCCCGAAGATATTCTACACATGAATTTCTCATTTGGAATAATTCCTAAAACAATATGTATGTATTTAGAATCGTGGGCTGAAGTAGAACGGAATTGGACTCTACAAAATTTTCTGAATCGAATTTGTTGGTGGTTTTTAAAAACTTCGGAAGACAGCTTACACTCAAATGAGCAGGAATTAGAACGACCATATTTTATAAGTGATTATAAGCTATTACTTCCGACATCCTATGAAGAAGAAAAATCATTCGACTTTGCTTATCTTGATAATACGACAAAAGTAATCAAATTTTCAAATTCATATCCAGATAGAAATTGTAGCTTCCTAACTCTTGACGTTAAACCAATAAAGCATACTAGAGTATTCCCTGCACCTTGGAATCTAAAACTGCTTGAAGAGCAATTTCAAAAAAGGTCTTCCTCTGTTATTGATATTCTAAAGGAGGAAATTTTGAAAAGAACTTCTTCATCTGGATTTCCAGTTAGAGAAATTATCGAACAAACATTCATACTTTTAAAATTTAAAAGATATGATAGTTCGGGTAATTTATTGGAGAAACCAGATTTTTTTGCATTCTTTATTCCTAAAGGAATTGGTGCGCTGGGTCACCTTCTTGGAATTTTAAGTATTTCCCCAGTAGACCCTAATAAGTATTATAAGATTGATTTACTTGGTATCGAGGAAACTTCTTCTAATGATCATTTATCCGATATTCCGATTCTACCTGTTGAAATCGTAAATCCATTAACACAAAAATTCGCTTCCCTGATGTCTGGTATTGAATTCACAGATGCTTCTTTTAATGGAGTTTTAATTGGAGTAGGGTCTTTGGGTAGCACACTTGCAGAAATTTGGTCAAAGTCAGGATGGGGAAGATGGTCTTTACTTGATAATGATTGCATAGCTCCTCATAATGTTTTTCGGCATTTGGCAAAAGAAAAGGATATTGGGAGAAATAAAGCAGAGCTTGTTTCAGAGTTGATGAACCTGAATTATTCACCTGGTAATCCACCCGTTACCTATACACCCAAGAACTTTAGTCCAACTATTTTATCAGAATTATTTTCAGATTATAAATCTATTGATTTGATAGTGGATGCAAGTGCATCGAGTTTTTTACTACGTGACATCTCAATGTCTAATGAACTTCCTCGTGCATGTTCTCTGTTTTTTAATCAAATTGGATCGGGTGGCGTTTTATTTTTAGAGGATAGCGAAAGATCCAAAAGGCTGGATTTTATTGAAACCTCCTACTTAAGAGCATTAATATCAGAAGAATGGGGAGAAAATTTTCTTCAAAATAATATTCCAAAACAAAGGGTAGGTGCAAGTTGTAGTGATCTTTCTGTGATACTTTCCTATGAAAGAGTAATTTTACTCTCATCTTCCTTATCAAATTTGCTTCGTTTGAAACTCAAATCTAAATATGCAGCACTTTGTATTTTAAAATTAGATGCTGAAACTGGGCGTATAGACAATTATGAGGTCGAACTTTTTAGTCCAAAGAGTATTGTAATTAATGATTGGAATATTTTCTATGATGGCTTTATTGAAAGCAAATTAAATCGTTTAAGAGCAACAAGCCTACCGAAAGAGACTGGCGGAATTATAATAGGATATACTGATCAAAAAACAAAGTCCATATATATAGTTGATATAACAAAGGCACCTGGAGATAGTATATCGTCGATCTCTGGATTCGAGCGTGGTTCTGAGGGCTTAGCAGAATATCTAGAAAAAGTAAAAAAAAGAACATCTGAAAATTGTGATTATATTGGAGACTGGCATTCTCATCCAAAGGGACATTCTTCCGAAGCTAGCCAAACAGATTTAACATCATTAAACAAATTTGCAAAGGTAATGAATTCAGAAGGATTGCCTATATTAATGATTATTGTCAGCGAAGATATAAGTTTTTATATAAAATAGAGAATTACTATGTCGAGAGAAATTGAGAAAATAAGTTTGGCTTTATCGGGAGGAGGAGTTAGAGCTATTGCATTCCATGCAGGCTTGTTACGATATTTAGCTAAAAAAGGAAAGCTAGAACAAGTAAAGAATATATCAACGGTATCTGGTGGAAGTTTATTGATAGGATTAATTTATTCACTAAATAATAATAAATTTCCAACTTCCGAAGATTATTTGGCTCGTATATCAACTGATCTTAAATCTACTTTAACCAGCAAATCACTACTGAAAACTGCTTTATTGAGATTATTTTTTAGAATGAAAAACTGGATTAATTTATTTTCAAGGGCACTCGTATTGGCTGATGCATTAGAAAAATGTTGGGGTATTAATGGAAAGCTGAAAGAATTACCTACAATTCCAGTATGGTCTATAAATGCAACGACAGCTGAAACTGGCAAAAGATTCCGATTCAAAGGAAAAAAGTTGGGAGAATATACTTTAGGTTATGCCGATGTAGGCAATTTCCCATTGAGCCATGCTTTAGCAGTATCGGCAGCATTCCCAGGCGGGATTGGACCACTAAAAATACGAAAGAATACTTTCTTTTGGGAAAAGAGGACCAGTTGGGATTCCGATGATAGCGAAATAACGCTTAAGAAAAATGACACGATAAATTTATATGATGGCGGCGTTTACGACAATTTGGGTATTGAACCATTGTTTGACTGCGGTAGCCAAGAATTTAAAACTAAAGGAAATGAGCCATTCGATTATCTGATAGTCTCTGATGCAGGCTTTCCTTTGAAAACAAAATCAATACCTGGAATCTTCAATCCATTAAGGTTTCTTCGGTTATTCGATTTAGCTCTAGATCAAACTAGAGCACTTAGAGTAAGATCATTTATGAATTTCATTAAGAATTCAAAAAAAGGTGCTTATATCTACATCGGAACTTATTCAATGCAAAAGAATGAAAATGAATATGCCTTTCTGACAAACGAATCTAGAAATAAAGTAGCAAATTATCCAACCTCGTTATCAAAAATGAAAACTAGCGAATTTGACGAAATCGAATTGCAAGGTTTTGAAACGGCACATGCAGTAATGAAATTTTAAAGTCGATGGAAAATTGAAATTTGTAAAATCATAAAAGCGGAGAAGTAGAATATGAATTTAGATTTGCACATAGGTTGGGAGATATCGAGACCAAAAGAATTTGGCTTTAGGCATACTGGAGTTATATTAGGAAAAGATGCTTTTGGAAATATTTTAATTTTACACAATCACCAAAACAAAAATGTTGAAATTGTAACTCTTAATGAGTTTCTCGGGAAAGAGAAATTCTTTCAAATTCGTGAACCAAGATTGCCTATGCGAGAAGTGTTTCAACGTATATATCATGCTTTAAATGATCGAAGACAATATAATTTGACATCTTTTAATTGCCAGCACTTTAGTAGCTCAATTGTAGATGGAATTGAAACATCTTCAGCAGTTAGAGGAGTACTTACTTTTGGCGCAATTGCAGGTTTAATTTATTTAAGCAAAAGAAGTTCCTCAAGAAAAAAATGGGCAAGAAATTGAAGAAAGAATCGATTCTCAAGCAAATCAAACAATTGTCTATTATTTATACATATTATGGGATATTCTAAGCTACGAAGAATATTCCATATTTAGATTATATTGGATAATCCAAGTTCCCAGGAAAACAATAAACATCAGGTGAGAAAATTATATTGTAATTACTAACTTCAACTTTACCCAATCCCAATAATTTTCTTGTTAGCTCTCCTTTTTTTCAATTTCCAAAATTTCTATCATCTTTTCCAATTCGTGTATTTTATCCTCTTGATTACGATTTTTTAACTGACGTTTAAGCAATAAAAAATCTGTTTCCATTCTTACTTTAAGTAGCTCTTTTGAGGTCTCCAGAAGCGGAATTTTATCAATTGATAAAATAACTAAAAGGGAATAGAAGTCATCGTAACTATCGATTAATTTTAGTTCAAATAATTCCTTTACTTCTGTAAAGATTTTATTTGCCACCAAGAATAATAACCTCAATGGAATTTGATAATATTCTGAATAATCAGTCAGTGAGAACCTTATCTGCATTAAAATATGTTCCAATAATTCTTTGAAAAAGATCGTTTCTTCTCTTTTATCTCTGAATGCGTATTCATATTCAAATAAAAGGGCAACACCTGAACAGATGAAAGATTCTTTTATTATTGGCGAGTGGTCAATCTTGGAAGGCTTCCAACCTTGATGAATAGTTTTAAATTTTTTGATTAGTTCTTTTGCAATTTGAATCGGATTCTCCTGTTGGCTTATAACGAAACTTAAACCTTTTAATGTGGACCCGTATGGCTCCGAAAAAGTTCTGTCCCAAAAGAAATTATCTGAGGAAACAAAGTTTGTCATTGCTTCGATTAAGATTAAAGTCTCTTTTTTATATTCTTTTTCTTTCGCTACTTCAACATAGAAATTGAATTTTTGAAGATTGAACGCCTCCAATTCAAAATTCAATTGCCCATTAAATTTTCTCTTGTAAGTAACTATGAGTAATTCAATTTCCGAATTATAGTTTGCATCTTGTTTAAATTGCGAATTATTTCTTTTCGGTTTGTAACTAAAAATCCAATCTTCAATTTCCGAATTTGATAGAATTAAAACTAGTGACTGGACTAAAATTTCATAGTTATTCCGCTTTTCTTCAAGCCATTCTTTTCTTTTTTCTAACCCTTTTTCAAAAATAAAATAATTTCCTTCATTTTTCCTTTCATTATCCTCGTAGATTAAAAATCTATTGGATTGCTCAACTGAATTTTTGAAAAAATTTTTCGAAACGATAAACAGTAGAACTTTCAAATCAGATTTTACCTTTACTCTATTTTCTGTCAATGCTGCAATTAATTGTAAATATGCTTTGGGAATAAAAGTATACGATGATGAAAACACACTATCTTGAATTATTGGAAGTTTTAAATTATCCCAAAATTCAATCCATAGTAAGATATCAGTTCTAATGAGAACGGAAGAAATAAAATGAAACTCGGAGTTTAACCAAATATATTCCGAATCCCTGGTTGCCTCTCGAACAAAGGTCCAACTTTTTTCTTTTGAAAGTTCCGATAAAGTTATATCATATTTTTTAATAAATTCTTTATCATGAAGTCTTATAGAATCAACTATTTTATCGGGGCTAACTTGAATACTCGTCCAATCTTCTTTATTGTTTGTAACCCATTCTTTTGGAATATTATCAACTAAATCAATGTAAAAACCACGAAGCATCTCGGTTTTATCTATTAATATTTTCAATACATCTAAAGTTTTAAAGCGGAAATCTTGGACAATATTGAGCGCTAATTTTCTCTCTAACCAGGAATGGATATATTTTTGAATTAAGTGAGATTCATTATTTAGTCCGTCCTTCTCAAAAATTCTTTTTAAAAATTTTTTAAATACAAATTCAGAAATATTTATTTCGATATATGAACTATAGAGCGGATTTTTGGAAAAATTTGCGACTAGTTCTTTATCGATATTAGGACATACAAATTCCTCAATGTCGACTTTTTTGCTTTCTATTATTGATTGGTAAAGATAGTCGGAAACTTGTCCAATGAAAGACTTTATAGATTCATTTAGCGACGATATTGTATCTAGCTCATTAACGAATTTGCTCTCAGCATAAATATGTTCGAGAGTATACAAGTCATATTTGTAAAAGTTATCATCATTCATAATAGATGCAAATAGGCTAATGGTATTTCATGTTCTGTAGAATTATCCCAATAAAATTTAAAAATTGATTGGATGAAGGAAATTGTATCAGGCTTGGATACTTTAAAAATACCTGTTGATCCATGAGATTTCAAATGCCAACCAATAGAACTTCCGATTAAATACACTTGATTACTATCTATAATTAAAAATCTGTCATGAAAAAGGCTCTTTCCGTGATTTGCACAATCAACTTTATTTATAACTCTTAAACCAAACCTGCAATCTTTTGCGGGGTCAATTTTAGATTTCATTGCTCTATGAACTGATGTAAGATAATCATGGTTTGGTCTGACCAAATTCTTAACTGTCAGAATCTTGATTGTAATGTCATTTTTAATATTTACAAAAATATCTTGATCGGAATTAGGAAAATTTACATTGAAATAAGGGTCCCAAACGATTATTTCACTCAAAGCATTATTAATCAATTCTTGATACAACAAGGGGTTATTGTCAGGATGTGAGCTTTGATGGTAAAACCAATATTCCTCTTGCCCACATTCATGCATCTTAAGAGCTTCATTTAACGAATTTTCGGGAAAAAAATTAGCCATTTTTTACCTCGTTTGCGAAGTCTGAAATGTTTTGAGAAAACTTTTCTAAACTAAACCATTTTTCAATTTCTTTAATTATAAGTTTTCCCGAGGATTCAGGTATTTTTGCAACGCAAGTGGCTCTTTTTCCAATTTCATTAAATGAACTACCTATAAACCAAATATTGTTATCGGTAACAACAAATCTATCATGAAGAATACCGTCGCCTCTAAGAATACGAACATCGATTTTTCCAATTCCTTTACTATTATATTCATTTATTATGTTTGTTATATTTTTAGCCTCTTCCTTTGTAATAAATTCTTTACTGTTAAGTATATTTATTTTAACACTAATATTCCTAATATGGAACGCAAATTCAACTATGTCCATACTACTGAAATATGGATCGCATAAGTAACATGTATCATTGGCGTTATTAACTATTTCTCTTATATCAGACTTAGCTCTTTCTTTCAGTTTAATTATTTCCGTTTCTTCCTTTGCACCCGAGTAAAAGATGAATTCTTTACGTTTTGCAAGATCACTGTGATGTCTTTCTTCATCAGCTTTTCTAAAAAAGTATTCAGGGATAAAATCTTTTGGCTTTCCAAAGACATAAGGTGATTCTTTTGAGTATTTCTCAATAGAAAATTCTTTAATTCCTTTTTTTGAATTTACTTTTATGTTAATGTCTTCATGTTTCATAGACATATCAAGTCGAAAACTACGTACGAATGTGGAAGGTTCGTGGATTGCTATCAAGTCTTTATCTTTATTATAAATTCTTAGTTCAAATAAATGTGGTTCGTGAGGAAGCTCGATAAAACCAGCTTGATTTTTTATTTCAATGGATTTATCAAATGCAATTGCATCTCCATGTTTATCTATAATTCTAAATATTAAAGGTTCAAAAGTAATTCCTCGTGTTAATACTTTGTAATTCACACCTAACGGATCAATTGAAAGAGATACTTTAATTTCCCTAAAATATGGGTTTGGTGCAGATAAATATACATTCCCGATATGCTCTCTTTTTTGTAAAATGTCAAAATCTAACCACTCTAATGTTAAACTTTGGAGTGCAGACATTTCTTTTGTTACACTTTTCGTTGAAATAAATTTAGCATCTGTTTTCCGCTCACCATCAATTTGACACCAAACTAATAGACCCGATTTCCTTTTTGGAAGGATCGAGGAAACTCCCTTATCGGTGAAGAAATTCGAACCGAAAACTAAAGGATAATTTCCTGATGGTTCTTTTACAAAAGAGGAGTTAAAGAATGATATTTTATGTCCATCAATTTCATATTTATCTGTTGGATTATTAAATGATTTTAATGCCTCGTCAACTGAAGCTATCTCATCAATCGAAAGATAAAAAGTGTATTCCTCCAAATTAGATTGCTTAGCACGGACACATCCATTTTCCCATTTTTCATTCGGAATCGAATAGGGGTATTCATCTTCAGTTTGCAATTCAATTACAGAAAAAAAATGGTACCATTTACTTGTCAGTTTATCCTGAGCCAAAAGGGTTGTCCGAACGGCTTTACTATATTTTTGTTTAAGTTTTTCTATCATTTATATCCGCTAAACATGAGTCGTAAAAATATCCACTTATAATTACCGAGGGTTTAATCAAAAATATAGAAAACAAAAATTTAATCTTTTTCCATAGATTTCATTTGTATGAAAATCTCAATTGCCTATTAAAGACAGCTCTTCAGATAATTCTCCACAAAAGTCATAAATTGCTACTTTGAATTTCTCTAATACTTTTCTAAGTTTTAATAAATAAAAAACACCTACTTTTTCTCCATAAAAATGTTTTTATGTAGTTATTTTTTATAGAAAAATATTTAGACGAATTCGGGCAAAATACATTGGCTGGGTATTTACGGTAAAGGGTTTTCTAAATTTAGAAAAGAGGGGGGGGGTATTGATCAGAATCTATCGTTTTTGATAAACCCGTGTTATCTCGATTGCCTCTATTTGTCGTTTGTATCAAGTTAACCATTTGATTGAGTCAGTTCATTGATCAGCCAATCATAATTAGCTCTTGCATTAGAAATAATTTCCGTGAAAGAGTGATAAGCCAGATCGTTGGCATTGTTCTGTTGTTTTATTTTTCCTCCTGTATCACCACCAATTAATTTAACAATAATTCTGTCGTTAGGAAACATTGTTGAAAGTTCGTCTCTGTAGCGCTGTGCTTGGGCTTCATCATATCGTGTCAACGTATGTGACGGTCTTTTAAACTCAATTAAAAGTCGTTCACGATTATATGCCATTCCTAAAAACAAATCGGGTCGTTTATTTGCGTTTTCGCCTTTATAGAATTTGTCACAAAGTTGTTCGCAAGCTTTTTTCAATGATTGGTTTGAAATAAAATGTGAATACTCATAACCTAAAATCCAAAGGTTATTTGAAAGTGCTTGATGAACTGTTGCCTCTAATGTATCGGGATTGTCAATGAGAGTTTGAAGCCTGTCCAGGAACTTAGCTTTTGCTGATGCCTGATGAGTCATCATTGTAATTTCATATAGACCAAATTCATTGAAGGCTTCTGCTAACTTTTCAATATGATGGTCGTCTGCTTGATCAATATTTTCTAACACTGCCCAATAATGTCCTTTTTCAAACGCATCAATCATTATGGAAATTATAGTATCAATTTTGCTGTCATCCTCTGTCCAAAATCTTTCAATTACTTTTTCAAGTGCTGCTTTAGCAATCTGCTGTTTAAATTCTGGGAGTTTTGATAAGTAAGCATTAATCTTTTTTTGATGTCTTGCTTTCGCAAGTATCATTTCTTGTTTGCAACCTTCTTGTAAACTATCAACCATCCAGCTTTGCAATGCTTCTTCAATTTCTTGTTTAAGTTTACTGCTTTCATTTATTTCTCCCCAATCCGCTGTTGTGTCGCTCAATAAGCAATCTGCCTTTACTTCGACGTGCAATCTTTTTTGTACTTTTTGTGGGACAAGTTCATTTTCTGATAAAAGGTTATTGGGCTTGCCGATAACCTTTCCATCAACTCTATAATTTACTCCGTGATACTTATGAGCTTTGTCTGTTATTGTCGCAACAGCAGTAACAATCTGACCATTTGAAAGTTTTATTTCTTTTTCAAATTTTTGTCCTGGAATATCTTTTACACTAACTTCTTCTCCATTTACAGTCACAGTAAAATCGTTTTCTCGTAAATATTCTCTGGATAAAATTTGTTTAAGTTTTTCAGGATTAGGAAAAGTAAAATTTTGATTTAGCCCCGTCAACGTAATTGTTGTTCCGTGGCTCTTCTTGCTGCAAGGAATTGAACTTAGTGGCAGTTCAATTGCATCAAGGTCTTTGTCCTTGTCTAGTATGTCTTCTTTTGAAATTACAATGGTTGTTTCTTGTCCTTTCGATTTAGTTTTAACTTCCATAAAACTTGCAATCATTAGTCCTGCAAATTTTCCTATCCCTTTACGTCCTTTTACTTTTCGTTTTTTACCGTGTGTGGTATCTCCTTTACGTGAAGTTCTACTGCTTGCAATTTTTAAATATTGATCTCTAACTTCATCGGGCGTCATACCCTCCCCGTTGTCGGTTATGATAATTTTTGAATGGTCAAAAGGATTAGGAAATTCAACTGAAACTATTGTAGAGTCCGCATCATAGCAATTGTCAACCAATTCTTTTATCGCTGCCTCAACAGAAGTGTAACTTTCTCCTAAAATTTTGGTCAGTGCTGGGTCTACTTTAAACTTTGCTGCTTTGTCCATAGGTTAAATATTTCTTTATTGTTAGTGTGTCATAGCATTTAGCGTGACTTGATTTTTCCGAATTACGTTATATGAAAATTTAACTGAAAAAGACGCAACTTTATAAAACATTCATTTCTTACATATTGTAGGGCAATATTTAGCTTTTAGGGTAATTATTATGTTGCATAACGTTGATTCTGCGATTGAGTATAATCGTACATCTATTATAGTTTTGTTTCAATACATGGTTTAAAAAAGTATTAAAATCCCAATTAAGGATATAATGAAGTTATTACTGGGTTTTGAAAATGCAACATATTTCTTTGAGAAACGATGATTCATTTTTATCTTTAATTAAATTATTTGATTGAAAATATAGACATTTTGCAAGCCTTGTAACTTATGCTAGTTGCATATGGGAAAAGCATTGCTTTTTTCAAATACTTATTTGGTATGACTCATTTTAAATTGGCACAAGAGTTATATGCAGATTTGCAAAAAAATATCCTTATTGGTATCTAGGAAATTATCAATTTGGTTATTTCCAATGCCTGATTGTCTCCGAAAACTTCATCTTTAAATTCTTTGAAATTCATTTCTTTTTACTTAAATTCCAGAGTATCTATAACTGTTCCATTTTCATAGATAATTCTGAATCGAATATCCATAGCAATAAGTGATTTAAACCAGGCACTTATTAACCATAAGCCAATTGGATGATTCCAAAAAATACCACCTGTATAGAAAGTAGAATTAATCGGATTGTATAACTCCATTGTAGCTAATGATCCAGATTTAAAATTAGCCTGACATTTAGTAATGACATGATTAAAAAGCATTCCCTACCCCATAAAAGCCTGATTATACTTTACTTAAATGGATTGTCAAGCCTTCTCTAGGAGACTTAATGTGACCAATTGATAATTATCGAACCTAACCCCTGTTTTTTACGAATTTTTCCAATTGAATTTCTTAACTAGGTGTAAAATCGGAATGTCCCATTCATCACGGGTAACATCGGTTTTCCGACGGTTAAAATTTTCGATGAGCCTAGTTAGTGGCAATGGGTCGGATAACTGCCTAGTAGTATCCAATCTTTTCCTTTCTAGTTTCAAAATCATCCTTTGAATTCTGTCTTCATCATCATTCACTATGGTAAAATTTGAGGCTGTCAAAGTGCTAATTTTCCGATTCCATTTCCCTCTTTCTGATTCCTTGAAATATGAATTATTTCTGATTTTGAAAATATCATAGGACATTCTTCTCCTTTCTTGCTTTTCAAAGTTTTTCCTACAGAACCTATAAACAGATTTCCTCCATGAGTTTGGGGAAAGGTAAATCTCCTCCAGCTCATGGGTTAATACTCTGTTCTCTAAGTTGACTATGATAGATTTAATTATTTGATAATTGTAGTTCATTGGCTAAAATTATCTTACATAATTCTATAATTTCTTCCTTTGTCTTGAATCGTTTTAATTCTTTTAGAGACCGATCCACGAGACACAAGTTTTCAAAGGAGTGTTCGCCACCCATAGTTAGAGGAATGATGTGTTCTATTTCAATGTTATCATAGGTGAGTTCCATTCCTGAAACATAACATTTGAAATTTTGGTTATGTAGTAGGGTTCTGATGTGTCCAGCCCTGAGTTTAAATTTTTGCATTTTAGTTTCCTTCCTTTATATTCGAATACATTAGATAATACAGTTTTACATTCTTAACTTTGAATTTCATAACTTTCCTATATCGCTCCTTTCTCTCAATGATTTCAGCTATTCCATACTCACTCCATTTTCTGATAATGAATGAAACCTCACGTTTGTCTAACTCTAGTTCCCGAGATAATGAATCCACATCACACCATTTCCTTGTTTCTATTGAGTTATATATCTTAAAAGCTCTGTGATTGTATTCGATTTCATTCTTCATTCTGTCCTTTTCATTAAAATTTTTCCAGTAAAAATCATTATGTAGAATAGCTGACCTATAATCTTTGTTATATTTTATAACTTCCTCCTCAGTGTATTGATTGATTAATCGTCTAGTTTTAAGTTTTGTTCGTTCTTCTAAAGTTAGAGGAACATAGATGAAATCCGAAATTTGGAATTTTTTACTTATTATATATGGTGAATAGAACTTTTCTACATCACACA
>NZ_BFAZ01000013.1 GCF_003114815.1 Leptospira ellinghausenii | reverse complement strand
CGTGAAATACCAATGTATTCATTCGAACAAATTAGAGAAGAAGTTGGTAAATGGATTGAAGAATACAATTCGCTAAGACTTCATTCTGCAATCGGTTACGTAACACCTATGGATGTGTTTTATGGTCGCAAGGAAAAGATTTTAGCAGAAAGAAAAGAAAAACTACTTGAAGCAAAATTGAAGAGAAAAGAATACTCGGTAAAGGCTAATATAAGGCTTGTTGCTTAGCTTAATTTTAAATCTCAAAATTCTGTTTTTCACTGAACTATAACACCATTCCTTAATGTAAGCCAAAAAAAATGTTAAACTTACGTAAGAAAATAGACTAAATGAATCCAGAGAATATGTATGAAAAAGGAAGTTTGGATGAATCATTTAAAATATTGCGAACTTGTGATTTTTTAATTTTATTATGTCCCCTTTTTGAAAATTTCTTTCTAGTTGAACCGTGAGAGTAATTCATTTTTTTATCCAACATAAATGGAAAGCAAAATAAAAATATCTGAAGAAATGATTCGAGTAAGGCCAGATAAACTCGAACCTCATCCTTGGAACTTCGAAAGATTACCAGTTACGAATGAAGAAAAAGAAGAATGGATTAATTTCAAAGAATCTATTTGGCGAGATGGAGTCTGGGCTGATAAACCAATTCTAATCTCCAAAGAAAAGAGCTCCATTACGGGAAAGCATTTTATCCTTCGTGGCCGAAGAAGATGGAAAGCAATTACTGAAGGTATCAAAAAAGAGAAGCTACCTTCGAACTATACGATCCCTGCCTTCTACCTACTCTCTGATGAGAATACTCTCTTTGAGGCAATTTATGGCGATAACGATACTCCATTCAAATACAGACCAGAAGATAGACAGCGTATTATAAAAGAGCGTTGGGGTGTTAAGGCAATATTGGAAATCAGTTCTGGCGGATCTCGGAAAGGAGAAATAATAGTAAAGAAGCCTTTGCATCAGATTATCAAAGAAGCAATTCCTAGTTGGTCAAAAGCGACTATTGAGTATGACTTAACAGCTTTGCGTAAAGCGCTAAAGGCGGAAGCGGAAAGCAAGTATCCAGAACTTTCGGAAGAAAAAATAGCGAACCTCAATCGACAAGTTAGGAGCTGGTGGGAAAGAAAAAGTAAAATTCTAAAACTGGAAGAAGAGCTGGAAGAAGTCAAGAAAGGGTACAAAGAGAAAATCCAACAAATTTCAGGAGAATTATCTACATATTCAAAAGGCTTTCCAGTTGCAGGTGGTCCCGAAAAGTATATTGAATCTTTTATAAATTCAAAGCGGCCAGAATTCAAATCCCTGCAGGAAATAAGGGGAATAAAAGATTGGATCAAAAAGAATAAAAAAGGCTAACGAATGTTAGCCTAATTCAAAATCGAAATTTCGATTTTGATCTAGCATTCTACTTCGGGAAGTCTGCAGTGGCTTTTCCCAAAGACAAATTCTTTTATAAAAGATCTCTGTTTGTCACATTCATGGAGCCTGTCAGATTGTTTTTGTGAACATTCGAAGGCAGAGATGCATCCAGCAAGTTTTTTCGAATAGGAAATAGAGTGGATATACCTTGCTAAGGGCACATAGTTTTTCCCTTCAAAAAGGAGGACTTCCTCTTTTCTTGCTCTGATGGTATCCGGGATCCCTAAATCCGAACATTTGGCATTCACCATACTACGGGCATGGTTTACTTGAGATGTACAAGCAGATATCATCAAACAGATTAGGACCAGGTGTATTAGTTTGCTCAATTGGAATGATTTCATTTTGATATTCTCCTATTTTTTTGTTAAAAGCACGGTAAGTGAAAAAAGAAAGAACCAAAAGGATCACAATTAAGATCCCGATAATTTGGTTTTTCCAAGTTCCCAAAAACGCAGTTAGAAATTCAACCATGGTCAGGTCTCCTTTTCTCTTTATTCGCAGTTTGCTGATTCAGTTTTTTGTTACCCCACTCTACGCCAAATTGGAATAATTTCACCGACGTTTTTATGATGATGTGATAGAACAGAATAGCAGCTACGTAGTTTAGGAAATTTCTGAAGAGAGCGTATTGTGGATCCGCCAGCTTCCCCGAATATCTACCGAGTGAAATATACACAAACGAAGCAATCGTTGCAAATATGAATACAATCCAAAACTTATTTGATTTGGATAAATAGACTCCATTCTTTTCAAAGATCTTTAAAACAAATGTTGCTCCTAAGATCACAACAAAAAAGAAAAGCGGATCCCAAAGTGGCAAGACCTCGCTCCTAAAATAATCAATAAACATTGTAAACAATTCTCCCATGATATTAATTCTCCTTTATAAAATGGTTACACAATAGATTCCGACAGATTTTCTCCCAATTCTGTCGATGGTCGAATCTGGGAAAAAAGTTTGGTTACCATCCAGATCCGAATATTTTGTAAAAAACTTTCCTCTTGGGTCATGTACAGAAATTCCATTGTTACACTTGCCGACTGCCATGATCACATGCCCCATCTCAACTTTTGCTTTTGGGTTGAATGCTTCTCTCACATCAATCGAAAAGATTACAGGTGCTTTCGATTCTTCGATATGATCTTTGATGTTTTTTAGAGTGAATTTTTTACTTTTGATTGATGCCTTTCCTGAGAAAAGATCTTCAAAAAGCATATTATGAAATTTATACTCCGTAACATGGCTTTTTGTTTTTGCGAATCGACTTAGTTCTTTATAATACCTTCCCTCGGTCCATTCGGTGTATTTTCCTATTCCTAGCTTGTAATCGGTCCATTTCACTAAGTTTAAATAGGAAGTTCCTTGGCATTGATTTGATGGCACCACATTCTTTTTTGCGACGACAAATCTTAGATTATCCATTTGGGAATCGTATGTGATCCAAGGTGTAATCGATACGTAAGAAGGTATATCTGGTCTAATTTCGTTTTCTGCTAATTCTCTTGCCATGATTGATCTGCTCCTGTTTTTAAAATTGATGATATGCGATCAGAGTATTCTCTGATTATGTGTTTGCTGAATTTGAAATCTTCTTCGCTCTTTTGATTTCGAAAAAATAAGCCTATCACTAACTCTGGATTTTCATCAGTCTCAACTAAGCGAAGAAAAGCATGTTGAATTGCATTTCTAACGAATTCTCTTCGCCATGCGGAGGATTCGTCCATGTGTTCTACTGAAAAAAAGAATTCATCTTTTGATATACATTCCACTATCCATTCCGATTGGGAAACTAGCTGTTCTTTGAACTTCAAACCTTTGTTGTAAAAAGTAATATGACCATCAGCGGCACAATCATGGGTTAAAGTCCATTTTTGTACGGAAAGGCCATTATTGAATTTTCCGCCATTGTGAAGAGAAATTACGCATGCAACGTGTGCAGAGAAATGGTCTCTAAGCAAGTGTAATTGGCCATATACAAGTTTATCTCGAACAATATAGTCAATTAGAGGAAGCTTTGGATCTTCTGGTTTTACTTGAACCCATTTGGTATTGACAAATAGCTTTTGTGTTTTGATAAGAAGTATGGTTGCCCAGATTGTTAAGAATAACAATACGAAGATCATAGGTAGGGCAACGAAAATCATTATCCATATATTCGCATTGAGAAATTCCCAAGAATTCATTGTTGAATGCCTCGTTTTATTTTTGAATTTGTTTTTATTCTAAGCATAAACGGGGGTCCCCACTAAATTTCTTTTTGTCCCAGCAGTTACATCTGCCTGCAGAGAATTCCATTCGGACAATGTTTTGTATCCTACATTCCCCGAGTTTATCCAAGGAATTGGTTGAGGACGATATTCTCTAGCGTATACTGGATCTGGAGAAACAGAAAGCCAAGGCCATGGAGTGAAATCTATTTGTCCAGTTCGCCATTCTCCATTTACAAGGCATTGGCATTGATATGTTCCCCAAGAATAAATCCATTCAAAACAAATAAGGTTTCCCCAGCCATCTCTGATCCAATGCCTATCGTATTCTGCGACGACCTCCACCCAGGCATACGTTTGAGATCCTTGATATTCATAGAAAACGTTTGTATATCCAATTAGCGTTTGTGTTGCGGTAAGAAAAGAAGCTAACATTTAAGACCAACCTTTCTTCCAGGATCCAAGATAGTTTGCTCCATCAAAATACATGGTTAAGATGGAAACTTTATTTGCGCCAAGGTCTGGGGATTCACCTGTTGGAATTTTTATATTTGAAGGAAGTGTTATTGTTCGTCCTCCTGTTCCATCCTGTGTGAAAACAATTAGATAAACGTTTCCTTCATATCCACCATTTAGAGATGAGATTGTAAGATTCCCGACTAATTTTACTTTTACAGTTCGATTGCCATTGAAAATAGTCCCAAAGGGAATTGAGCCATAAAGTTCTCCAAATTCGAAAACTTGATTATTCCATATCCTTTTTTCAGAATCAGATACGAATCTTTTGTAAATTGATTCTTCTATCATAGAAGCAGGATAGGAAGTTGGCTTGCCAACTATATTGTCCCAAGACTGAATGATATCCATGGATTCCATTTCCGATAGTTTTAGCCAAGTCTCAGAATCCAATTCATATAGATAAAATGCACCTCCAATTAAGACTGATGTGTCACCTGTAGCATCTTTAACATATACAGGAAGGTTTACAGTAGGTGTTAGGGCATCCCGTTCTGCTATAGTATTTACAATTTGTACAGTTGGATTAAATACAGGAATCTGCGAGACTGGAATTTTCCCAGTCCCGTCTAATTCGGCATAATTTGAAAGTTCTGAGTCAATTTCAGTTTTCGTATAGTAATCGTCATTTAAATCTACATCGCCAACTTTTCCATTTACGCTTGTAACAGGTGCTGTCGGTGGAGGGAGAAATGCAAATTCAGTTCCAAGAGAAGTAAGAATCCTTCCTGAAATTATACTTCCAGTTAGTTCTGAAAGCTGAAAAAGAACGTATTCTTTTCCATCTATCAAAAATTGTTTTCCTGGAACGAGCTCAATTGATTCTGAGGATACCCAGGCAAGTTTAGATTTTAACCATTGAAAAGTTTTATTGGTGTCACCTAGAAGAGTAATCCCTCCTCCGTCTGCTGTATCATTTGTTGGTGAATCTAGTTTTCCAAGTTCAATGTTTTTGTCTTTTACTTGGATTACATCTCCTTCAATTAGATTACCTTGAGTTAAAATTTTTCCGTGTACGGTTAAGTCTCTGTAAACTTCAATGTCTCTTATTCCGGAAAGATCACCTTCATTTGAAACTGAAATTAAACTCTCATTTATGATAGTTCCATCCAAGGTAGATCTAACCAAATGGTTTCCAGTTGGACTTGGTATCCTGTTAATTTTATTATTCCAAAGAAATCTCAAGATTGATTCTACGGTGCCATTCGGAGATCCGGTTATGGTGTCCCAAAATAGAGCAACAACTCCTACTAAAGAGGCACCTAGTGATTCCAAAGTTGATGCTAAGTTTGAATAGATGCTGGCTTCAGTTGTAGGAGATACAACGTGAACAGTTTTTGCGATATCAGGAATAATTATGAATTCGCCAGACGCTACGGTGATGATTTCTCCAGAATAATTGATCTCAATATCATAAAAGTAAATTCCTCCTTCTAATATTTGAGTGTTACCAGTTTCTAAATTTACAACAAGTTTCCTTACTGGCTCACTCCAATCATTTCCTGGATCCGTTGCCGTAATCGGAAAAGAAATTACTCTTTTTTCATCTTCAGGATTTCTTTTGACACTAAATTGAACAGTAGTAGACGGAAGATGTAAGTTTGGGATGTCTTCAAAGATTAATCCCCTATCACCTCGATATGTATCGCCTCTATAAACTTCCAAGATTCTATTTATCATGTGATTGAGACCCTTCCTTTGAATTCAGTAATAATAATTCCATTGCGATTAATTTCCAGATCGTATTCGTAATCTCCCCTCTTTAAGTCATCGGGAAGTATTGCTGTGATTTTATTTTCAACAATGGTAACCAATGCTTGAGTAATTGAATCCAAACGATTGGATTTTTGCGCAGCTAAAGTAATAGTAGCATTTTCAAGAAAGGAAGATTCAAAATTCATCTTGTAAGTATTCCGTTCTTTAAATTCGAAATCTTTTATTAATGGAAACTTATTCATTATTTAACCAATCTTTGTTGCTGAAACCGCACAGACAACTTCTGGCGGAAATTTGGATTTCTTGATTCGGAAAGTATTGGTTACATCTGTTATCCCAATTGCTCCTCCCGGACGTGTAATTGTTCCAAATAAAGTTGAACCTGTCCAATAAGCAGTTTCGCTAAACCAAGGAACAGGAGGTGCACCTGCTCCGTTGGCTGGCACACACCAAATAAAAAATACCATCCATGTCCCAGTTTCTGGTAGATTGACAATCGCTTCTTGATCGATATCTAATCCAGGTATTGTAGTCCAAAATGTTCTTCCAGAGAAACGTGAATTTAGTGTGGATAAGTTCACGGCATGTCCTGCTGCTGATGGATTTGGGATAGTCAATGGTCCAGACATGGAATCTCCACTTTTCGAAACTTTGGTATCGAGTTGAGATCTATTGACTGCATCGGTCGGCAATATCCCAGCTCCAAGGTTGATCAATTTATGGAGATCCATATTGAGATCTCCTTCCATTGGCCGTGAACCGTTCAGCTTAAGAAGCGTTTCGAAAACTATCTCTTGTACGTATAGTTGGTTCTCGAAAGAGTTTGTGCTTCCCATTCCTTCATAAGTACATCTGAAAACTTTGCCTACTTGGCTCGAAGGAATGATGATTAATCCATCGCGATCCCAAGGTGGCTCATGATAGTTTGAGAAAAACTGCTGTGGTCCAGGTAGACCAAGAACCTCAGTAAATTCCTGATCATCTTCGTCTCTGAAAATTTTTAACGTTGAAGTAGGAGTTCTTTTCTCGGGAACTTCATCCAAACGAAATCCAAAATATTTTCCTTTTGATTCTGGAATTTCGACTACAGTTTTCAATTCATCTACAATATTCTCGTAAAGGAATTTCTTTTCGATTGGATCCCATCTTAAATTTGCTGTCTTGGCCATTATCTTTCCTTCATCGCCATTGATTGTGATTCGATTTTTGCGTTGAGTGCAGCAAGCCAATTTTCTTGTTTTGAAGTATTTACTCCAAAAGTCAGCTCGCAGTATTTGTTAAACGGGTAGTATTTATATTTAATTAATTTGAGAGGTTGTGTTTTATGCAAAGATGTATAAGATTCAATTGCAACTTCATCAATATAAACTTCCGATCCATCTTGTGGATTTTCAAAAAGAAAGCCAAATTCATTGATCTGATCTATTGGAAGATTGGAAACTGGAAGTGCGATCAATTCTGGATTTGTAGTTTGATTTATGGTAATAGGGAAGAGATGTTCTTTAAATGAATCCTTACCAATTCCAAACTTAAAGTATGTCCCTACTTTGTTTGCATAAACGTATAGAAAAATAGTTCTAAGGCTTGTGACTCGTTTATTGAGAGAATACTTAACTTCTTTCTCATGAGCAGAATTCCCGAAAGCTAACTTGAGTGATCCAGCACCAGTAATAAAAATTGCTGAAGATATCGATCCATTTACTTCGGAAGGGAATGTGAATCCGTCCAAGGAATCCATCTCATTCAAAATTTCTTTGTAGTAACCTTCTTCTGTAACAATAGAGTAATTTCCAACTTTCCAATACTTCCATTTCCCTTTTTTTGCGGATCCTTCTTCTTTTGGTTCGGATCTTGAATTCAGCTTTGCAATTGCCAGCTTATCGCAGATCTCATCCGTAAAATAGGCAGGGACATCAATTGGTTCTTCCATTGGTCCATATTTAGCAATGGAAGTTTGATTTGTTCTTAAGGCACCAAGAGTCATTGGAGTGGATCCATCTTCTGCCTTCTCTTTCTTCCGATTTACTTCTACGATGTTTATAATGTTATCCAAGTTTTCTTCAAAATCGAAAATTTGGCCGTCATAAGAGGAAAAGATCTTATCGATGATCGAAGTCGATTTAGGATTCAAAGTAATTCTCCCATCAGGCTCAACTACAAGGTTCCATTGGCCACCAAGCATGCTTCGAATGAAATCGAATGCTTTTTCAATACTGATGCCCTCTAGATCTATTCCTCCACCAAGAGGAACAGTAGGAGTTGAAGTGATTCCACCAGTGGAAGCAATAATTCCCTTCACTTGAGGTAAATATTCCAAAATGATTTGTTTTAGAACTTCTGAAACTGGAGTGGTAGCAGTGGTCCATTGAGAAGGAAGAACAGTAACAGTTCCTTGAGCAATCGGTTGATCAAGTCCATCTGGACGAAGAGCAATCAATGTGTCTCCCATGATCGAGGTCACAGTATATTTTCCATTGTTCCTCGAATTTAAAGCAGACTTTATATAAAAAATATCTCCAGGGTTGATCGTTGGATGAACATCGGTATTGAGTTTAACTTCAACGTTCAAACCTGCTTTTGTAATTGATTGGATTGTGTAAAAGTGCTTATCAATTGTAGGACGAATAGTAACTTTCTTCAACCTTTCACGAAAGCCAAGACCTTGGAACTCGAGTTTTTGATTTTGTGAAGAACCTTGCCGAGGATACTTAAAAACGTATCCACCAAATGTATCAATTCCATCGATTCGGATTCTTATTACAGTGAATCTCTCTAAAGGAAAGTTAGGAAGAGAATTAAGTTCAAATTTTATTGATTTAGATCCGAATTCATCTACTTCAAATTCTAAGTTTCTGAATTTAGTGTTTTGTATTCCGAGAGGTATCGATCCAAGAAGTGTTCCAGAGACAGTTCTAAAATCTAATCTATCATCACCGCTGTTATTCTCATCGATAAAGTCTTCCCATGTTTGGAAAGGAATAGATTCGGAATATATCTTTGAAGCAAACATTCCAATCCCTCTAGCAGCGATTCTTATCGTTTTGAATCCCATTAGAAGGCCGTCCTTGTTCTATAAGTTAAATTGAATTTTATAGATCCAAGTCCTTGGAATCGAATTGCATTAAGTCCTCTTTTGAGAACTAATCCGGGAGTTCCAGCTGTAAGGATAAGGTTGTTTTGATATGTAACTCCTTCTCTTTTATATGAAATGATTCCATCGACAGAATCATGAATAATGGATTCACCAGTGGTGAAGGAGGACTGTTGATATCGAACTGATTGGCGTCCTTTAAATTCAGAATTTTCAATCGTTCCGAAATCAATAGCAAAATCTGGATTTGGTCCGAGTGACTCCATTTCCATTATGACGTGAGTAGGGAAAGCAATTCTTGGAAAAGAGATAGTTTTGATTTCGCCAGAACTTAAAATGAAAACTTCTGTTACAGGTGCTAATTCCCAAAGGCCACCAGTAAGTACAAATGACATAGTGTTATCTGTTCCAATTACGTTTTCCAATCCATCATTTGTCTTAGGATCAAAATTTTTGAGCATTATCTTGATTCTCTTCTTTCTGGTAGTGTTTACTAACCAGAATGGACCATCGATTTCAGGTTCTGAAAAGAATGCTGCGATTTCATTCAGAGCATATTCATAATCAATAGGTCTTTCTTCAACATGATCGAATTTTAAAGTAATCTCTCTTCTTCCGATTCGACCATTCCCACGGAAGACTGTTCCATGCTCATCCGCTTTTTCAACGTAGTCTCCCTCTGGTGCAAACGATGAGTTAGGAACTTTTAGAGTTTCCTTCATCACTTCAGTAAGGCTTAAAATATTTCCGAAACGATTTTTTACTATGTATTGGAATGAATTACTCATACAGGTACCGCACTCATGACACCGAAGCGCATATCTTCGTTCATCCTACGTTTGAACTCATCGTAGTTATCTTTTTCGTAAAAGTAATTTGTAAAATATTGATTCACCGTAAGCTGATCTTGATCGATTCGCTTACCAGTTCTCATGGCTTCTAATGTTTGGAAATTTCTAGCGGTAACTGCTCGAGGCATAACATATTCACCACCTTCGAGATTTGCATTTACTCCGCCATCTTTGTGACGAAGACCAGAAACAAAACCACCTCTTTCGAATTGTGGAGGCATTGGAGGAGGTTCTGATGCGACGGCAGCCATGGAAGTAGCACCTGTTGCCAAAATCAGTCCAGAAAGAGTGGCCGCCAAAGCTGGACCCATTACCCATCCGACTGGTCCTCCAAGTGCAGCCATTGAAACTCCTGCGGCTATTGCATTCATGACACCCATAGCCATCTGCATTCTAATAGATGCAATATTAGCAACTTTGGAAGCAGCCCAAGCTGCTAATTCAGCTCGATATTTCAAAAGTGCAGCTTTTTTATCACGTTCTTCTTTTGCTTTTGCTAGTTCCTTTTCTCTAGTTTCACGTTCTTCTTCGAGTTTCTTCTTTTGAGCTTCAATTTCTAATTGGCGAGTTTTCCAATCTTCTTCTTTTGCAATTTCTTCACTCTCTAAGTTATCAAGTGCCGTTTCTTTTTCGTCTTGCCATGCATTTTGAAATTGCACAGCCAGATCTAATTTCATTTGTTCGAGTTCTTCAATCAAAGCAAGACGTTCGATCTCAAATTGCTCAGTATCACCATACTCTTGCTCAAGCATTGCGATCTTGTTTTCGTATGATGCTTGTAGACGTGCGACTTCAGCTAAATACTTTTCATCTTCCGCAAGGTTCTTTTCATCAGCATACTTTCTCTCGATTTCTTGTCTTCGTCTTTCAAACTCTTCTTGTTCGGCAAGTATTGCATCATTCTTTGCAGCTAGAGCTTCTAATTCTGCATTGATCTTTTCTTCCAATTTCGCCATTTCTTTGGCGTCTTGTTTATCCGCATATTGTGAAATCCAATCAGTATAAGCAGTGACACTTTTCGCTTTGGCACTTGCAAGTTGAGCTTTTGATTGAAGGAGTGCAATTGCTTGATTTGCCATGTCTCCTAACATTGAGAGGGCTCCCTTAATGGTTGCACCTAGTTGAGTTCCAAAAAAATCTTTTATCTTCCCGCTTGCAGTTGATGCAGCATTGACCAAAGGATCGAAGGCACCTGCTGAGACATTTACGGTTTGAACTTCCGCTTTTACTTTTACTTCAGAATATCCTTTTGCTTTTTGAAGTGCTTTCTGCATTTCTTCATTTAGCTTCTGACCAGGTTTTAATGCGATGTCCAAAGACACTTGAACTTTCCCATCTTTTGATCCAGGGATTTCTGAAACAGTAGCACCAAATTTTTCTAAAACAGAAGTGGCCTCTTTTGCTTCTTCAATCGATGAAAAGTCTGCTTTGAATTCCAAAGGTTTGTTATAAGCTTGTGAGAGAAGATCGATTGTATTTACTAAATCTTGAAGAGCGATTGTATGGTTTTTGATTCCTGTGATTCGAGGAGGATTGTTTTTATCGGCAGTTTCTTCCGCCTGTTGTTTTTCTTTTAATAATTTAATTGTCCTTTCGATTTGTTCATTATTTATGCGAACATATCCTACTCTACCTGTATGTTTATTGAAAATTGCATCAATATCTTTAGTTTCTAATTTAAGTTTTTGTAAGAGCTTAATATCCTCTTCTACTTCTTCTTTCTTGATTAAGCCATTTTTAGAAGTAGTAAATTTTACTCGAAGTACATCTAATGATATTAATGCAGTCTCAATGTTTGATACATCGATCTTATCAGCTGCAACTTTTGCTGCTGCAGTTCTAGCCTCCTCTGCTCGATTCTTCATATAAAGGAACGCACCGGCAAGTGCCATAATTGCACCTGTAATCAATCCAATTGGACCAAGTGCAAGATTCATAGTGATACCAAGACTTGAGATCACTGGAATGGCCATCCTAACTGCAACCATAATTCCAGCTGCTCCTGAGATTGCACCGATGAGTATCGTTAATCCTGCTGTTAGTTGAACAATAGTTCTGAAGAGAGCTGGATTCTCGTTTCGAAATTTCAGAATCCATTCAATGAGACTTTTGATACCACCTACGCCTGTTGAAGCAGCACCATACAGATCATCACCAATTGCTTTCTTTAACATATCAGTTGTATCTGATAAATTGGAAATCTGTCCTTCCCATGTTTCTGCCACTGCAGCCATGGAACCAGCGACACCATTCATTCCACCGAAAGCCAAAATTGCATTTTGAATCGCAACTTCTGATTTTTCTACTGTTTGAGTAACTCCTTTGAAAGTGAGAGAAACTTTGTCACCTGCATCTTTTGCTTTGATACCAAACTCTTTGAGTCGTTCGTTTTCACCCGTCATTGCGTCCAATGCGGCTTCCACGACCTGATCTAAGCTTTTTCCTTGAGATGCAGCGAGATCTCCAAATTTGACCATCTCTTCCATGGTAGGTCGGAGGCCACGGTTCACTAGTTTGATGTAACCAGATGTTGCTTCATTCAATTGGTAAGGAGTTTTCGCAGCATACTCGGTAAGTAAACCCATCGCTTTCGTCGCAGCTGCTTGGCTACCAAGTGAAATTTTTAAAACTGAATTGTACTTTTGAAATTCCCCAGTAACTGCGAGAGCTCCTTTGACCATTGAAGCAGTTCCGGCTACAAATGCAGCGGAACCAACTAACTTTGCGAGATCTTCAAATGCATTTTTCGGCTCTTTAGTGGATTGAGCAATTCTTCCTGAAGCTTTCTCAATAATAGCTTCTGTTTTCTTTACTTCTTCCTGAATTTTTTTGAATCGATCGGATCCAAGTGTAGTGTTTCCTAAGATATTATTCAATCGCTCAAGGCGAGTTTTCATATCGTTAAGAGTTGGAGAAGTTGAAGAGATAGCCTTCCTTAACTTGGTGAAGTTTTGATCACCAATTGCACCTATTCGAGCAACAGATTTATCATGCTCTTGGTGGAGTCCGAAAATCCGATGAAGCGCAGCTTCATACTGACTCGTTCCCAGAATCATTTCTGAATAAACTGCTTGTACTGTTGCTGCTCCGCTCATCTAACTTAAAATAACTCCATAAGTATGCTTGCTGGTGTTCTCTTCATCGGTGGTTTTTGCTTAGGCTTCATTCTAAAGACTGGAACAAGAGAAACTTTCTGTTCATAAAGATCATTCATTCCATCGGAATAGAGTTTTCCATCTACGCCTGATCCATGAAGATTATCGATAGTCAGTTTCTCTCTAGTTTCTATGTCTAAGTATTCATTCGCCTTCCGTTTCCAGTTCCTTCTGAATTGATTCCATGTTTGAACTTCTGCTGGGTCGAATCCCCACCTGCGAAATCGTTCATTGGAGATGATCCAAAACGTTTCTTCTTGTTCTTTTTCTTCTTCCAACTCTTGTTTTTTTTTACAAGTTCCTCTTGGGAAAGGTTACTTGGAATAGGATCTGGTGTTCTTCCACCTAATACCGCTGTTACGAGATGTTCGACAAATTGATTCAGTTGGTATTTTGGAATTGTATCTAAGATTTTTGCTTTATCTAAATCCCAGTTTTTCAAAGCTTTGGAACAGTATTCGTTGTAAAACTTTGCAATCCGATTTCCAGATTGCACATAGTCTTGGAGAAGTTCCTTTTCTTCTTTTGATAAATTCTCTAATGCCTTTTCCTTGATTTTTTGAAACTCTAAACTCAAAGCATCATGCGGTGCCATGTTTGCTTTAAACTTTTCAGTAACTTGATCAAGGACGGCAGACATAAAAATACCTGTTCCATCTACTGTTTCAAGTGTGATGGATTTTCCTTCCTTTGGAATCAATATGACTTTGAACGGTTCAACTCGAAAGCGGTACATTGATTATCCTTTTTTCTTTTTCTCAAAGTAATCGAATGCAAAAGCCAATGCTTCTGCTTCAGTGGGAAAACCAAGTTTGATCACCACTTTCTTTGTTCGATCGATTACTCTGTATTTCCCAGTAACATCAGAGAGATCTACGTTCTCTTTGTATTTACTTAGGTCTTTCTCTCTTGAATTTGTAGTTGGAGTGATTTTATCTTCTGCCATTTTCTTGCTCCTTATGGATCGAATACAGCCGCTTCGGGATTGATGGACATGAAGACAGGTTTCCCATCTTTTTTGCGTTTTTCATCTGCGTAGACGAATCCTTCCAAATTAATTACAGTTTGAGAAGTCGCGTTTCGTTGTTGCTCGAATGCAGATCGGAAGTTTGTTAACCAAATCCTTGCTCGATCTCTTGGATCTGTGGAGATTCCACCATTTTCACCGTAGGCAAATAAATCCAAAGAGTCTGCGTTCTTTTTGAAGTTGTATCCTAATCTTCGTGCGAATGAAACAGATGAAATATTTCCATCTACATCGTAATCCGCTAACGCTGACTGATCGATGGCCGACACCAATTCCTCAAGTCCCATTTCTGCACATGCCAAGCTGATTTTCATCTCTCCACCTGATGAAAAATGGTTTGCATCAGTTTCACCACGGCCTGCGAATTTTGTAGGTGCTACTTTTTCATCCCAAGAAATTTTTACACCTTCTTCAGAAAGATCACCTAAGTCTCTTAAGTGCCAAGGTCTGAATTGGGTTGCTGTAGCAATGGTTAAGGAAAGAGAAGGATGTTTTCCTGTATCCTTATCGATGTCAGGTGCACCCATTTTGACAGTTGTGGAATCAACATCAGCAACATACACAAGTGTTTTTGTTGGTGCAGTCTCAATACAAATGTACTGTCCAACTTTGAACTTTGTGCTTGGATCCAGACCACTGAAGGTAAGAATATCGCCAGTTGCCGTTACCGTTCCTGGAAGAAGTGGTTTGATAGATGTTCGGTAGAAGGCTTTTAAAGGCCCAACACGTCCATCTTTTTGACCTAAAATATTTACGATCCCTGTGTTAGGGATTACCAGTAATCCTGTACTCATCTAAAGTAAACCGTCCTGTTAGGTTATAGTTTAGCGAGTATTGATATAAGCCTTGTCCTACGTTTCCAATTGCGTACGGCTCGCTTATAGGTCTAATGCTCGCTATACGTATGGTAACAAGTCCAGTTGGAAGGTTTGGAGAACTGGCAATCTCCGGGTCCAGAAGTTTTGACGCTGGAACGTCGATTTGAAGGTTGTATCCCTCTCTTAATGTGTTATAGATCTGATATGCTTTCTGTCTAGTCTTATTTTCAGATAAGCCTTGGACAAGAACATTGAAAGATTTTTTAGAAAGAGATGCATTTGTTAGGTGTGATGGTAAACTACTCCTAGACTGAACCAAAATGTATTCCTGTCCCGAAGTTGCACTTAATACTGTATAGATTTTATCTCTATCGTTCGGCATCTTCTTTTTAAGAAGTTCAAACATCACATAAAGGGTATCGATGTAATACTTCATAATTGCTTCCCATTCATCCTTTGGTTGAAACGAAGTTGAACGAAAGGAATGTACACAGAATTCGAAAATCGATCCAATTTTGAAGATAACCAAAATGGTCCTCTTCCTTCCATTGATGCTTTCTTGATAATTCGATTTCCATTTACATCCATTCTGTTAGAGATCTTTCTCGGAGTAGCATCTGGATTGTCATGAAGGTAAATGGCATACTCTGCAAGGAATCCAACTCGAAGGTGTAGTTCCTCCATATCTCCTGATGGGATAGGTAACATGTTCTGATTTTCTCCAGGAGTGACCGATTCTCCCAATGGATTCAATTCTACGTTCTTTCCCGTAACATGTTTGAAGGAAGATCCTTGTAAGAATCCTGTATCTAAAAATGGCTTCGGTTCGATATTGACTGCATCATCGATAATTAGATCACCTAATTCGTTTAGTGTATCTTTTATCTCCTTCTTTGATTCAGAAAAAAGCTTACTCAAACCTTCCAGATGTTTTTTTGAATCAAGTTTTACAGTGAAGCTCATAGGTAAATTTCCACCTTCCGAGCGAACCGACCTGAAGGGGGCAGGATATCAAGGATTGAGTAAAATTGGTTACTCATAGGAACTTTGATTTTCCATCCTTCCGATAGATTCACATTCGATGGGATCTTTTTCTCATCAAAAATGATCAGCCATTTTGCTTTAACTTCTTCTCCAATGGCCGATGATTCATTTCCATTTGATGCCATTGGGATGACTTTATTGCTAGCTTCTACGTATGCCTGTAGATTGAATTCTAATAACTTTCCCGTTGGAGGTGTGGTAATTTCTGAACCATCATTATCCAAAAGAGTAAGTTTGAATTCTACAGGTTGGTTTTCGTAAAAGTTCATCTGGATTCATCTAACTCCAAAAATCTGACAGATATATCTTCAACGCAAATGGTTTCATTATCCTTATCAAAGAATTCAACTACTACAGTATTCGGATTAGGATATAAGTGTACAATTACACCTCGAGTACCAACAGCGAGAATTCCTTCATCACCATCATCTACGAAGGAGACTTCTTTTGTAAGAATTACATTATCTAGTTCTTTGAATTTCACTGATTTCCCTCCTTCTTTTTCTTAGCTGGTCTTGCAGTAATAAATCTCGGCAAACTAGACTTATTATCCTTAATCCAGACTATCGTTAACATCCTATTATCGTTATTCGGATTTCGAATTGGAGTGTCGACGATATATTTGATACCATCTTCCGTTATTAATACTTTTGAAACTTTCTTTTCTAAACTGGAACGAATAGAATCTTCCAATTCTCCTAAGTTGTTTTCAGAAAATCCAAATTCATTTTTAAAAAGACCAGATTTTCCCGAATCGGTAAGAAGATAATTCAGCTTAGGTTGTGAGATATTCGCTTTCGATCTATCCGGAACAAACTCAGGTGGTTTTTTCCTTTCGTTTTCCATCCACTCTACTTGCTCTCTTAATTCTTCTCTTCTTAGATCACTAAGAGCACTCGAACTATTTCTTGCACCATTGTATGGATCATATCCAAAAATGGAAACTACATCGATATAAACAGTAATGACATGAAGGCAGTTTGGATGAAATGGAGTCCACATTTCCAATTTAGGATATTTTGAACTTCCCCCGGAAATTGAGAAAATCTTTCCTTCAAACTTTTCGCATTTCTCTGTTAGTGTAGAATGATCTGACACACGAACTAAATCCTGGCCAGACTCTTCCGCATATCGTTGAACTCCAGCGGTTTGTGCTTCTCTAATTCTAGTTCTTGCGAGAGTTTCTGCATAGCTATCTAGATGATAGTTTCGGCCATTGATTTCGATAAACTTTCCATCGGAAATTCCAGAATCCTTCAAAGCTTTTTCGAAATCTTTTTGGAGGTTTTCTTTTGCCGCTTCCCATGTATTTTTTTCAATGAGGCCTTTTGCAATACTTTGATTAAGTTTATCATCTTCCAGGAGAGTTTGCTGTGTAATCCTTAGAATCTTCGTTGTTTTCTCTTCAGCACCATCCAAAGCATAACGAAGGTAACCTAAGGTATCGCGAAGTAATGAATCTATAACCTTGGGATCCGTAAATGGCCGATCAAGGAGAGTCATTTTATTCAAAAGTCGTGAGTCATTTTTGAAATCTCGAATCACTTGAGAACTTGCAAAGGTTTCATGTGCCAAGGAAGTTCCTTGCTTGAATGCATTTTTTGAAATAGATTCCCATCGGGATTCCCATTCGGAAAAAACACTTTCATAAAGATTGGAAAAAGTTTTAGATCTCTCTTCCCAATAAGCTGAATCTTTTTTTCTGGAGTTGAAAGCAATTCTCCATTCCTTTTCTAATGATTTTTGGATTCCTTTCATCCAACGCATAAGTAGAGTGTATTCTTCTTTTAATCGAACACCCTTGTCGGGATTTTTTATTTGAGAGTCCTTTGTGTAAAAGTTATACTCCCAAGGATTCCCTTCATCTACTTCGGTAGGCATCTAACGTATCGTCTGAATCCGAAGGGAGGCCTTAATCAACCAAGGAGTGAGTATCGATATAACAATTGGCGGCCATGCCAAACTGTTATCTGCTGAAGATTTTGATTCGAAGAATTCTTCCTCATATCTACTATTCTTTACTCTTTTTACATTTGGACCAGGAGAGTCCTTCGTGGAATATCTATGGAAAGCAAGTTCTGTCACAGCGGCTACGTATCTAGAAGAGGACTTTTCAGATAATGGAATATTGTAGGAGGGATGATATTCTATTTCTGTCTCAGCATCAATTAAGAGACCCGTCTTTACTGGATCTGATAAGGAAGCCCAGTTGCTTCGAGCTCTTTGTTCGTTGTATGCGTTTGCAGAGTCTAGATCTATCATCCTTCCAATAAACCTTTATGCTAGGTTAACAGTGAGAACTTGATCAGAATCACCAATACCTTCACCGTGCCAGTTGTAGTATGCTGTTGCATACATAAGAGACATCGGATCTGCGTAATTGTAGTTTTGCATTGTTCCTTGTTCAGTCCATTGCATCCTTCGGCCAGGTAAAACCATCAATGCTTTGTTTGGATCAGGAAGAAGTTTTTCATTCCATGAATACAAAACTGTAATAGGTTTGTTGATTCGAAGTTTTGAACCAGCTGTAGGCTGAATCAATGTATTCAATGCAACATCAAGCACATCGGATTTCAATGGTGAAGCCACAAGAACTACTTCAGGACGAGTCATATCACCGTATGGTCTTTCCTTCAGTTTTTGAGTAAGTTTCACATATCCTGCGTTCAATGTTCGGATAGTCTTTTCTTCAGCTGTTCCGGATGCGGAATCGAATGCTTGAAAATAACCTGCAGAGACACCCAGCTGACCTGCGATACTTAGGAGAGTTCCAAAATCATTAGCTTCTTTTTTGAAGTGTGCAAATCGGAATTCTTTAAGTTTGTCTACTACTCTCCAGATCTTTCTCCACTTGATGACTTCTTCTGAGAAGGCCAAAGCTGCACCATCTTTTTCGATAGGAACTTGTAACCAATCTCCAGTCATTCCATAGATAGGAACCTTCTCACCTTCTGCAAGTTTCTTGAACTTGATTCCATTGGAAAGAGTTGCGATTTCAAAATAATCCAGTGTTTCTACGGATTGAGTGAAATCAAACAAAGCCTTATGAGCTCCATCGATTCTAACATCTGAATCCATGAGAACGGAAATGTTATCTTGAATGATTTGTGGAAGATCGCCAGAGGTTACTCCACCATTGTAAGCTTGTAACTTACGCATTTTGTTGGAGTTCCGGAAAGCTTGAAGTTGTTTTTTCATTTCTCGCTTTGGTCTTTCCACAAAGTGGGCAATCGTTTTGTTAACATTCACACAGGCTTGGAGTTGCTTTTCCTTGTCTGCATTTCTATCTCTCATGCACTCAAGTGCATCGAAAAACTCGTTTACCTTTTCTTCTTTTACTAGTAACTCAGGCATTCACTACACCCCTAGCATTCCATCGAATGCAAATTCCGCCTGCGTGGCGTTTGCTGGTGATGCAGCTAGGCACACACCGACTTTCCAGTTGTCAGTTGAAGTTTTCGTAAGTCCACCAGTGGTAGAACTCCAATAGAGAACATCATCTTTCGCAAATGAGTCCGCTGGATTCAATTTTTCGCCGATGACACGGTTAGCCTTTTTGATCTCAAGGTAGACTCGATTTGCTTTCGCAGAAGCAAAGACAAAGGAAACAACGTTGCCAGTTTTAGAAACGGTTCCTTTCTCTACTCCACTCGAACCAGCTGTGGCTTGCGCTTGGACAACTCCACCATCGGCAGGAAGGTCATTTAAAAACATCTTTGCCATGTTTATTTCCCTCCTTCAGTTTTAGCTGAGGCCTTGGTTGAATCTTTTGCGTTGGAATTGGAAGGCTTATCTCCCCCGGTTTCTTGAACAGAATTTGGATCCTTCGCAACTTCTTCTCCATCAGTTTTAGCTGTGGGAGTCTCGATCAATTTCGAGAGCTTGTCATTTCGTAGTTTGTGATCAGAATCTAGGTCGGCTGATGAAATAGCATGGCCCATACTGAACCTCTTTTAAGTTTAAGATTTTTTTGAACGTATGGGAACTGATAGCAATTGATGTTAGGTGCGCTACAACACCAGGTCTGGATTAATGAAGCTGCCAGAACAGCAGACATTCATATCCAGACTAATTTTACTTTTATTGTCAAATCATTTTTAATGATTTAACCTTCTTCCTCTGGTAACCAATCACTTACTTCATCTTTGTCTTCAGTCTCTGTTCCAGGTTTGTGATAAGAAGGCTTTTTTTCTTTTGTAGTCGTTTGTTGTTTGCTTGGATCATTTTGTTTATCTGCAAACCACTCAGCTTTCTTCTTCTCGGCAACTTCCTTACCTTGCCAACGTGAGATACTTTCAAGTTCCTTATCCATCACGGACTCAATGTATTCTTTGATAGCAGAGCTTCTGTCTTTTGTGTACTTTTCAAGATCCAATTTTTGAATTTGCTCTGTAAGGATTGCCTTTGCAGTATCAGGAAAGTTTTTCGATTCAATGAAGGAAATCACTGATGGGATAGCTTCAATTCGAGTCTTTTCTTTTTGGAATTCAGTTTTTTCCGATTCAAGAACCTGAATTTTTTCCTCTGCTTTGTATCGCTGATCAAGGATATCATTCAATGCCTTACGAATTGTTTTTTCACCATTTTTGAAATGGCCTCGTTTTGTCGTTGGATCCTCATGCCAATCAGGCATGAAACGATCTTCAGGAGCGATCATTCCGATGTGAACCGATGGATTTTTATTCATCCATTCGCGAACAATATCTGTATTTAAGACAGTTAAGATTTCTTCTCTTGTTGGCATTTTCTTTTCCTCTAAATTTTGATTTTTAAAAGCTTGTAAAGCTGCGATTTGTGTAGCTCCAGGAAATCCTGGAGTATCTTTGGATGAGTCACCCAAAGCGATTGCAGAAATATCTCCAATTTGTTTTGCGATAAATCTTCCTGCATTTGAAAGGTGGTCCATAAAGGAAGCACCGAATTCAGGAGAAACGATATCGCTTCTTTCCGCGATGCTCTTCTTATCTTCCTCGAATGCACCGATGGCTACCTTTTGGAGTTTTCCATCTTGTTCAATTTGGATTTCCTTTACTACATAGCCAATCACTGGCCGGTTATCCTTCGAATTATCTTTGTTATGACCTTCAAAGAATTCAAGACCAGCTATTGCAGGAGCTGATTTTACAACATCTTTGGAATACTCAATTTCAATATCCGAACCAGTTTCGATATCGAATGCCTTGGCAACTCCTTCATGAAGTACAGTCCAAGCTTTCAAAAATGGTTTTGTGATCTTAGATTTGATTTTGTCAAGTTCAGCAAGTGTTAAATGATCTTTGATAAAAGAATCAGGAAGGGAGGATCCAGAAAAACTTTGTAAGCGGTAGGTTTTCATGCGGCCACTTCCTTTAATTCAGTCGGTTTCTTACCAATGTTGTTTTTGAAGTTCTTCACAGAATCTTCCAAAGCCTTCCTATCCAAATCTTGTTTCTCTTCTTTCTCTTTGATGAGTCTTTCCTTCACAACTTCAGGATCTACGTTCGGAATCATTTCGACAAAGGATTCAAGATCGAGAAGTCCTTTCTCATACATTGGTAAATAGTAAGTCGAGAGCATCATCAATTGGAATTGAGTGTTGAGTGGAAGTGCAGTGATGATTTCCGCTTTTCGGATCTCATCGATATTGAATCCCATCATGATGGACTGAAGAACAATAAGTTCGTACAAGGCTTCTTTCCAAATCTGGCGATCTTCCATAGTTTGTGTATTGATCTGCTCAAGAATAGAATCAGCACCTGCTTTTGTACCGAAGAGGGAAACAAAACCCATCAAATGAATTGGGTAACCAGTGCTACCCGATGCCATTTGTGCTCTAAGTTCAAATTCTTTCTTAAAACTTTCCGCACCTGCACCGGAAGGCTCTAGGAATCCAGCTTCACCAGGGATAATAATCATATTCCCTGCATCCCAAAGTGTTGGTTTCCCATCCGTAGAAGGCCTGTTTGGATCTTCCAAGGCTTTCCTAAAAAGTACTGCCTCATTGAAATCTTTTGTTTTAAAAACTGGTGCAGGAGTTCCAAACAAATCATTGGAATCAGCAAACTTTTTCAAGATATCATCAAGTCGCTCTAGATTAGAAATAGAATTCCCAAGTTTAGGTGACTTACCGAATTGAACCAGAACAAACTCACCTTGTTCAAAGGTAGTCTCTTCCTTATCATCCTTCAATTTCCATTTTACCTTAATTGGAACGTCAGGATCATCATCAGCATACTCAACTTTGTAATTGTACAGATCCTTTTCAATGTATCTGACTTTAACGAATTCCTTTTTAAAGATAGGATGAAGTTGTTTTTCTAAAACCAGGAGGACTTCGGCATCGAATAGACCATTCCGAACGAATGATTGTAGTTTGTTTGAATAGAGTTTGTTAAACTCAAGGAATTCTTGAATGCAATCTCTCAATGGAGACTTGTCCTCTTTCTTTACTTTCTTGAGTGTGACGTTAATTCCATTTCCGGCAATCCATGCGGTTAATCCATTGATAATGGTTTTCGCAAGAGTTTGGCCGTTGTGGCCTTCCGCATTGTATAGAGATCTTAATCTCTTTCTCTGCGATTCAGGTGTTGCATATCCGTATCGTTTCTTTACAATACCAGAAACCATTCCTGTTAATACTTCCGAAGCATCCTTGATGCCTTCGACAGTAGCTTGTAAAAATCGTTTAACTAATGATTGCTTTGCTTTCTTCATACTTTGTTGTTTAAAACGTATGAGAACAAGACCGCTGAGGTTACGGCAAACCGTGTAGAGACATAATCAAATTCAATTATTCTTAAAACGAAATCAAGCTATTTTTTATTCCAACTAGAACCGAGGTTAAGTGATAGGCCACCAAGATCTATTGCAGGAACGATTGGGAATAACTCGCACAGCCCATAACGGAAAGCATCTGCAGGGTCATCATCTTCTTTGAGAACTTCGCGATCCTTTGCTCTTCCCCTATTTGACATCGTTGTATCTTTCCATCGAAATGAATCCAGAGATTCTCTTAATCCAACTAAAGAACGGAAAATATAGATTCTCGGCTTTTTGTTTTCTGAGCATTCCATCAAATCAATTACGTTATCAATTCCAGCGAGCACTTCTTTGTTAGCAGGTTTGACTGGACCTATCCCGTTCTCTTCTAAAGTAGCTCTGTCTTCTGCATCGTGATCACAAACGGTTGCCGAATATTTCTTTTCTGCAAATTTCCAAGCTTCTTTGGAGGATCGCTGTTCAGGTAGAAGATCTCCAATAGATAGTTCTTTTATTTTTTCTGAATGGGAACGAACAGTCCATCTTGATTGGATCCATTCCCGGTAAACAAAAGCTCTGTCATTGGCTTTATCATACGCAAACCATAAACAAACGAAAGGATGTGTATATCCGAAGTCAATGGCTCGAATTCTTTTCCAATCTGCTGGGATCTCAAAATCATCGACGATATGGATGTCTTCATCAACTGGGAAAACAAGCCCTTCATAAGAAGAGTACTTTCCCTCAAGAAACCTTCTTCGTTTGGCAGCAGATAGATTTTCTAGCGTTTCAATGTATCCGTTCGCTAAATTTTCCTTATTGTCGTAAGGGGAAAACCATAGACTAGCATACTCATGGAAATTCGGTTTTGGTGTGCGAGAGATTGGATCCAGACCTTTCATAAATAATACGTTGGTCCATGAAGTTTCAACAGTTGGATTCAAATCGATGATGAATTTGAGTTTGATCGGATTCCCTTCGGCATCCTTAGAAGTATCATTCAAACGAGAAACAAGGTTTTCTATCACCTCATAGCGGTTCTCATTTGCTTCCGTAATGAATATTGTACCATATTCCGCTGCAAGGACAGAATCTATGGAGGAAGGTTCCAAACCTCCTAGAATAACGATAGAACCGTTTTTATAGTGAACCTGCCCTACTTCCTTTAATATTTTGCATAGGCCAAGCTTCTCATCCTTCCTAAACTCAGGTAACATGGTTTGCAACCAGATAGTCTTCTTGGCATTCGCAAAGGAAAATCTAGCAACTAGGTGCTTTGAACATGGATATTTTAAGGCTCTGATACGAATGGCTCGAATGATTTGATAGGTTTTTCCAGAACGTGATCCACCATAGAACTTGATAAATTTCTTTGTTCTATCTCCAAGTAGTTTGAGACCTTCTAATTGTTTTGGATTCCACCTGACTTCGTCCGCAATGATCATAATTCAGATTCTTCTTTTCCAAATTTCAGTACGATTGTCTGCGATGGAGACTCATCTCGAAACATTCCCAAATGTTTCCCTAGCATTTCCAATGCCTTTAGTTTATCGTGAGATCTGATTCTTCTGTTTCTAGATTTGTTCTCTCCGAACTTATTTACGGAAGAAGATTGAATATCTTCTACCTGAGCAATAATACCAGGGTTGTCTTTCATCTTTGAGATATCAGGTAGACCATCTTCATCCAAAAAATCTTCAATTTTAGAAGTGGCAATGTTTTCAATCTCCATAAGCCAGATACCCGAGAGTTCCGTTTTACGTCCTGCGAGTCTTTCGGTGATGAATTTGTCAACCTTCGCACGGATGTCCACATTTGTCAGCAATCGGCTTCCATTCTTCCGTGCAGTATCATCGTTGCTGGTCCCATATACTTTTTTATAGGCCTTGGTTGCATTGAGACTAAGTGAGTATTCTAAAGCAAATTCATCATGTTTAGGGTTGAGTGTGTCCTTTAACTTCTGTTTCTTTTGTTGTTTTTTCTTAGGAGCTTTATTTCGTTTTGCAGCCATAGTTTAGCTGAAATTCAAATTGGTGGGATTGTCAAGCGGATCAAAATCGAAACTTCGATTTTGATGCTATCGTTAGTAGGTAGCGTGTGTATTTTCTTGGCTTTAAAGAATTTCCATCTGCTTTTCCGCATAGCGATACAATTTATAAAGCAGAGCTTGCTCTTCCATAGGTACCAAGAAGTCCTTTGCGCTTTTGAAATAATACTTCCCACATTTCTTTATCGATAACATCGCTATTTTCTTTGGAATCATCTCGTTGTGCTTTGGTTCCCAAATGAAGAAAAACATTCTAGAGGGAATCCCAGAATTTCTTCTTACATTCCCTTTGAAGATTCTATCGTTGATTTTCACCTCTATCTCGACTGTCTGTTTCATTTGTTTTCCATTATATTTAATTTAAGCTGAATGTATCAGGCATAAGGATTCTTCTTCTAGCCTTTAGAAAGATTTCTTTGTCCTTCTCTATTCCAATAAAAGATCTATTTAGCTCTGCGCATGCTACTCCTGTTGTTCCTGATCCCATACAGTTATCCAATACCAAGTCCCCTTCGTTGGAATAGGAAAGGAGCAGAAAACGCATCAGAGAAAGAGGTTTCTGGGTTGGATGCATTCCTTTCTCACTTTCAGATGGAAAACATAAAACGGAATCGGGAAAACGTGTTCCATCATCGATGTATTGGTAGTCTTGTGACTTTGGTCCTCGAATCTTAAAGAGCTGGCTCCCTGCTTTTCCTACAAGTTTTCCTTTCTTTGCGAAATTTTTGGAAACTTCATATTTTTGCGGATTGTATGTAGGAAGCTTTTGATAAAAAATACAGATGTTTTCATGAGATTTATTCGGCATCTTCCTTGCGTTAAGGAATCCACTCGACTTCGTTTTATACCAAATGAGCTCGTAACGGAACTCTTTCCTGTTACTATTTATCAAATCGGTAGTAAAAGGTTGTGAAGCTGTAAGAACAATGGCTCCATTGGGTTTTATCACTCTATGATAATGGTCCCAAAGTTCCTTGAATGGTAATACCTTATCCCATTCACAATCCGTTGTTCCATAAGGAAGATCAGTAAGTATCAAATCAATTGAATGGTCTTTGATCTTTGGAAATACATTAAAGCAATCGTCGTTATAAAGTTGGATATTCACAGTGTCAGAAATGCTAAACCTCTGTTTAGTGTATACCATTTTATTTTTCCGCTGGGAAGAGAATTGATTTTATCTTTCCTGTAGAATCAACTTCCCTCTCTAAGTAAGTATTAATATCTCGGATCCTTTTTCGAATATAGAATCTTTTGATTCTTGTCATTGGAATAGTATCAACTTGCCACTGTAAATTCTTTGTAAGATGTTGTATACGTTCCAAATCTAGTTTTGCCGTTTCAGTATTATAAAACTCCCTTAGATATTTTGGAATGCCGAGTCTTTGATTCCATTCAATGCCTACATAAACACCATCGTTTCTAAATTTTCCTCGATTGATTCTCTCGAGGTCATAGAGCTCTTTTGATATTGGCGTTTTCCCTTTCCTTTTTTCCCTATAGTAAAAGGCATCGTATTCTCTTTGAGTTGAGCGAAAGGCTAAATTCATAGGATCTCCTTTTTCTTAAAAAATTTGAAACTTCTATCATCGTGGCCGGAAGAAGGATCTATACAGATTCTCCCTAAATAATCAAAATCAGTTCCTGACCAAATTGGCTTAGAAAAATCTTTCCATATTACGATTCCACCAGGTTTCAGAACCCGGAAAAGAGATTTCATCACTTTGGTTTTATCCACCAAACTACAGTTATAAATTTCTTCACTATGATACTTACTCCAAGGTGGGTCGGCCATTACTACATCAAAGGAGTCTTCATCAAAATATAAGTGAGCGTCAGATGCATCCCCTACTACGTCACGGCCTGGAACTGGTGTACCAATCACAGCGAAGTTATTATCCAGTCTAGAATAGGGACCAGCTGGAATGGATCCTGAAAATACATGAAGTAGATTACCCATGTCTGGAATGCATGCCTTTATCCTAACTAAATCTTGGATGGAATAGGCACCTTTGTATTCTGAAATGTTTTTGAAATTCTGGCCGTAATCCCACTCTCCATAGAATCGTTTTCCATTCGGATAAAGATGGAGTGATTCCGGAAGACTCTTTGATCTTGCGAATAAGTTATAATTATTCACAACAGATTCTGCAGTAATTGAAAGAGGAGGATTTGCGATTTCTATCATGGCTTTTCCTCCGAAAAGTAATTTTGAATTATCTTGAAAGCTTCCTGCGCACCAAATGCGAAATGGAATTCATGATTTTGAGATGCTAAAAAGAAACCAGTTTCAATCTGATTCTTAATCCGATTGTCTTTCGGAGTAATCCCATCTGCCTTGAAAAGTTTCTCATCGACTTTCTTTAATTCAATCCATAGGCCGATCTTTCCTTTTCTAGCGTATGGAAAATGAAAGTCGGACCATCCTGATGTTACTCCTTGTCTCTTGGCAAATAATGGATTCCGTTGTCCAGCTTCCATCCCTACTCTAAATTTTAAGTTAGGATATACTACCCCCAATAGATGAACCAGAGCACTATGTTCTTTTGCTTCTGAAGGAGCGGAGAGTATTGACTTCTCAGTCTTCATCTTCGAAATCTCCGTCTTCTTTGGTATCGATAGATAGGCTGAGTTGGGAATTCTCTTTCCTGGTTGATTCCTTGATTTCCTTTTGCTTTTTCTCAACTTCCTTATTGAAATTACTTAAATGAAGATCCGCTTCGGAAAAAAACTTTTCGCAGAGCGAACGCAGCTTTTTGAATTCCTTCGACTCTGATGATTGTAAGATTTCATCTAAGCAAGATCGTGTTATGATCATGTTATGCAATATTGGCAAGAGAGTCTCTGGATCATTCGATTGGAACTGTAGTTCAAAGATTGGCCTTGCTCTTCCGGCTAACTTAAAATCCTTTTGCTTAATAAAGTTTATTTGGATTTTCTCGATGGAAGGTAATCGACTATATCGATCCTTAATTCTGTTTTCCCTAAGACTCAATTCTGTTGATTCAAATTGAAGCGCAAGGTTCGCAAGATGTGAATTTAGATCTCTATCTAGATCTTTTGATGTTGGTAATTCCCATCCTTGGATTTCGTTAATCAGCTTTTTCATTGAATCAACGATTTTCCAAATATTAGTATTAGTTTTCTCTCCGGTATCCACAGTAATTTCATAGTTTTGAAGAACCTGTGCTTTTAATTTGAGAGATGTTTTTATATCGGCTGAAACTACAGTATATGTTTTTTCTGCAACTTCACGATCAATTTGATCTTCCGTTTTTTGTGTAAGTGTTGCCTGGGACATGAAATTTATGCTGCCTTATTTTTGTTTTTTGCAAAATACTCCATTGCTCGCTTCATCTGTGGAGTGTGTAATGATGAAGGAAAATTCTCTAGTTTCATTGAAGGCATTTTGACTTTATAAACTGTCGTTAGTCTCCGAAGAAACTCGAGTATATTTGTTTCAAGACTGCCTTCTTTATTTGAGCAATATTCCAAAATGAATTTTTCAGGATTATCCTCAAATGAAACCGTAGGGTTAAGGGCATTAGGTGCGCTCATTTGTATCCAACTCCTTCATCCAGTCATCGAAGGAAACTGAATGCATAACTTCTTCCCTTGGCTCTACTTTGATGATCTGAACTTTTGGTTCTGTACTTTCTTTAAATGGAAGGACATCCCCGGGACGAGATCTTGTATACACCAGTGCCTTATTCCTAGCTGGCCGTGAAGCATGGATCCATCCTTCCCTTCGAAGCCATCGTAACGCATAGTCAACTTTCGCATAGGTCCACCGTGGCATGTTCAAAGGTGTGTTCGCATTAGCGAGCTCCACAATATGGTTGATTCTTCCTTGCCAGGAGTCCTTGGATCCGATCCGAAAGTATATTAATCCTAAAATAAAAAGTCTGTTTTTGTTCTGGATAAGCAATGGTGCATCCAGAGGCATCTTTGACCAAAAATCGTTCATCTTCTTCCACCTAAAGGTAAATACTTAACTACTTCAACTGACCGCTTCGGCTTAATTGTTATGTTCAGAATTTGATAACTCACTGCTCGGAGGAGAGGCCTCCCCCAAGCAATGGCAAACAGTAAAACCGAATGAAACATCAAAATTATCCCAAATTGAAACATCTCTTCGTTCACTTACTCTTCCTCCACAGAAGGTAATCTAAATCCCCAAATCTTTGAAATCTCCCTCGCCTGGTCTTTATCCAAAAACATGTGATCAAGATCTCCGACACAGAAATACTTCATATCATCTAACAAATGATCTCTGCGTGAAGCTTTAAGGCATTGAAGAATTGATAAACCAGTGAATCGATTTATCTCATTCAATTCGGAAATTTCAGATTCAGGTAGTTCAAACTCTTTGAGAGGTTTGTGAATTTCCCATGTTGGTTTTGTGGTAACATCCAAAATCTTAGTAATAGTGGGTTCTGTTGTTCCAGTTCCAGTTATCTCTTTATACTTAACCATGATCTCTTTAGAAGAAAGACCTTCTTGATGGAGCTTGGTGATCAAATTTTCTTTGATTTGATCTTGGTTTAATTTACCTACATAGACGATCTTCCATGGTTTCTTTTGATGCACCGAATAGAATGCTGCTTGGCATTTATTATCTAAGCTTACATCTTCCCATTTTTTTGGAATAGATCCCGATGTCTTGAGATCAATACCAAATTCTGGATACTCAAAATCAGTGAATCCCAAAACAGGAAGTCCTAAATTGAATCCATTATAAAGTAATCTCGTTTGATAATTTGGAATTCCAGGTATTGCCTTAAAGTATTCCACCGCATAAGGAACAGCGGATTCAATCAAAGCATATTGCTTCTCAACCTTCTTGAGGTATTTCAAATAGTCTTCACTATCAGGAATCACATATTCAGGAAGATCTTGATCCTCATTGAGTTTGTACAAAACATCAACTATGCTCTTCAATACATGAGGAAACTGGACTTTGTCCATTGCCATCATCAACTGTTCGATTTTCTCATCTGAGAAATTCTCAAGTCCTTTTGGAAAAACTCTTAGTAAATGCGATACCACTTCTCTCTGGTAAACATTGATTGCATCACTTACAAGTTTATCCATTGTTAGAGTGCTTTTCAATGGGTCCATCAAGGATCTCATCACAGCTGATTCTATAGCGTTTCCTCTCCATGCACCTTCCATCGGCCATCTCGATTTAAAGTCAGCCACGTATCGAAGATACCATGTGAAACGGTTCCTTCGAAATGCATTAAAGGAAGAAATCGAGAATCTTTCGATATCAATGTCTCCAAGCTTATTGGAGACAGATTTCATTTGGTTTTGAGTAATTACAGTTTGCATAAGATTTCTCCCTTCTTAAAAGAGATCCTCCTGTGTTGATGCAGTAACTGGTGGAGTTACATTCTTTACTTCCGGAGCTGGTTGTTGTTTTGGCTTGAGTGCTTCTAGATCTGAATGGATTGCTTTTATGCAATCGTCAAAAAGATCCAATCTTCCAACGGCTGTAAATAATTCCCTATCGGAATGAACTTCTCCATTCCATTTGTTAAGATTCTTAATCTTACCTTCAAGGTTTGCAACCGTGCTGTTTTTTAATTTTACCAACTTATCGAGTAAGTCTGTTTTATATTTCACAGGATCAAAATCAGGTGTTGCACTCGAAGGGGTATTGCTTCCATTTTCAGGCGTTGGCTGTTTAGTATCCTTTGGATCTTCTTGAGTCGTTACCACCGATGGATTCAATTCTTTTTCAGAAACTCCCATCTCATCAGCCGTGTACAAACCTGATAACTCTTGTGGAAATGCTTTTCTCAAAGCTAATGCTTCAGCGCATTTTGAAAGCATAAGTTCAGGCATTTTTGCCCACATTGAGTTTGGCTTTCCGTCTTTGGTCTTTTGAACATACGATTGATACTTTGCGATTGCATAGATTGGTTCTTTGAAACCAGTTCTATGAACACCAACTTTTGCAGCTATCGGCGCTTCGTTTTTAATCCAAATATCAGTCCATTTGCCATCATCACCGCAAAACAAAGGCAATGTCTGTCCTTCATATTTTCCTGATCTTTCAGCTATCAATCTGAAACCATCAATGGAAGTTTGAATAGACATGACTTCTTTTTGTTCTTTGGCATCCCAACGTTTAACTGCAAAAACCTGTCTTGCAAAAGGATCTAATTGGGTTCTATTGCAAACCTGGATGAATAAGCGGAGCTCATCATCGGTCGAACCTTTGCAAATCGTTGATTTCAAAAGTTCAACTTGCTCCTTAGTAACAGAAAAATTTGTCATTGCCGTCGTCATACATACACTCCTTCATTTATTGGTGGAATCAAACCTTCTGCTTCCAAATGGTCTGTAATCTCTTGCAAGGAAGGTTCTCTTCCAAGTTTTGTAGAAAGGTTGAATCTAGCTTCATCCACCATTCTAGTTAGTTTATCGAAATCGTCTTTCTTGGCCTCTTGCCTGATCGATTCATAGGTATCATAATGGCCGCATTCATTATCCCATCGATCGCACAGTAATTTTTTACTGCCATCGTATGAATAATCTTCCCATCGTTTAATGGCACGTTTGGCACCACACTTCGGACATTTGTTTGAGATTGTATACTCTGTTAGAAATTCTGGAAATCCACCATGTTCAGCGACTTTCGGAATTCTTACTATGATAGTTTCATTGTCTGCATTCATCTAAACTCTCCTCCTTTAAATACTTGCAAAGAAGAGATGAAAGGTTTAGTTTGACCTTAACATCCCCCTGGATGTGGCCCTCGATTGTTAGCCGCCAAGCATAGTCAATCGGGGGTTTGTTGTTTTAAGACCAAAGTCCTCCTAAAGGATTCATGCTGGTCGAACTTTTCGCATAACGATTCACTGCTGTAGAATCTATCAGATGTCTCACTTTTTTGAATTCCGTCTGAAGTTCAGATTGAGTTTTCCCGAACTGATATTTCTCAGATTTCGAGTTCTCAATTTCTTCCTTTAGGATTTCAAAAAATGAATCATGCACCTGTTTTCATTTCCTCCAATGAATTCAAAAATTCTTCCTTGGACATCAAATTGGTTGGATTGAGAAGCTTTCTGGAAATCTCAAGCAGTTCAGATAACCGGCCATCTTCTTCAACGATTTGGATGGCAGGCCTACCTTCATTCTTGGAAAGCAATCGATAGTCTTTGTGCAAAACATACTTTGCGTGATCGTACAAAGAGTTCCAAACCACTTGATGGCTTGAATTCGATAGCGATGCATACTCATTGACTAGTTTCGCAATTTCATGCCGAATACTGGATAAGCTTGAAGTATCCTTAGCGTCCATATACCCCTTCCCTCTTCAGAAAAATGCGAAGCTCAGCTAACGTGAGTTTGTAACCGTATACCTTGAAATATAGATCACGGATTTCTTTTGCTTTCGAAATCATGCAGATACCCTTTCCAAAGTTTTGAGAGATTTCGTTGGATCTGGATAATCTCGGTCGAGGTAGATGTCGTGCTTCTCAAACCACAGAGCTACTTTGGGAGAATGACATTTATTTGTGATGAATTCGGAGACTACAGGCCTACTTACACCTGCTTCATACGCGATTGTGGCCTGGTCCTTGCCTAAATAAGCCAAAATGCGGCTAATTGCCAGAGGATCGTCTGGAAAAGGCCTCACAGGAGACATAGTAAGAATCTCTACTAAATTCGATTGATTAGTTTCGCTCATCATATGTGATTTAACCCTGAACCTAATTGATTTAGGTAACGAAATGAGATTATGCTATTTGCATATTTCTGTAAACAAATAAATTATGCGTATTGCATATTTTTTTCAAGGTATTAATGGAAAGAATTAGGGAGATCCTAACCGAGCTCAAAAATGACGGCTATACTCAATCTTCGTTCGCAGAAGAATTGGGTAAAGATCAAGGGACTGTTAGCAAATGGCTAAACGGGAAAATGGACGTTCCTGAATCTATTGCAATTATCATCGAAGCAAAGTTTGGTTATCGTAAAGAATGGATCTTAAACGGAGATCTTCCGAAAAAGATAGATCAAAAAAAAGAATTAGCGGAAGTTGCAAGAATTGCAAAACAAGGAAGGGATTTAGATTTGGTGCCTGAAATAAGAGATCTCCTTCCAGATATAAAAAAACTGAAAGAAGAAGATTACAATGTGCTAATTACTACGATTAAAAGATTTTTGGGTAAAAAATAATTACTTATAAGTAGCATTAATTTTCTTCTTTTTCGCTATTGCAGCAGAAGAAAATTTTTTAATGGATTCATCGCTCATTACTTTTGCCATTTTTTTTAATTCATCAGAACCAACTCTATATGATTCTTGTTTGATTTTAAAATTACTACATCCTTCACCATAGACTTTTGTTTCAGGAATAACGAATTGTAATTCTGTAAAAGGAGAAACTGAAAATGAAGAGAAATTCAATTCAAGGTTTGAATTTCCAAGGCAAACCTTATCGCCCAGTTCCTCATTAAAAAACTCCACTTGCACCGGAATAGTGCACAAATTTTTAGAAAAATAGTCTTTTTGTTTTTTAGCTGTATTTTCCCATTCTTGAAATTTTTTATAACAATTTTGAAATTCATTTCTAGGATCATCATACCATAATATAACATAATCGCTTTGAAACTCAGTCGAACTTTGTGTCACAACTGTTTTCCATAAATCAATATCTAAATAAAATTTCTTTTGATCTATAAATTTACTTTCGAGTATTTCATTAATCTCAGTATCCAATGTCTTGATAGATTCAGAAGCTATGCCTTCCAGATCGACGAGAATCTTTACATCCTCTTCCGATCCCCAAACGGAGGAGTTTCGAATACTTTCTTTCTTAGTTGCTGCAGTTGTATTTTTTACATCAGTAGATGAAACAGCGCAATTAAAAATAAGTGCAAGAATAGTGAAATACCTCATAGCGCAATTATTCTGAATTATTTACTTTCAGTAAATCTATTTCTTGTTAGATTTCAAAAGCAAGAACTCAATTAAGAATACACCCTCTCACAGTGTTGTTGCGATTCTGATAGGTTCTGCTGCAAAAGTCTTGGTTCTCCGGAGGATTTACACATTGCCTGAATTGTTCATCACAGTATAGATAAATTACTGCACAGACTTTCTTATCGGTTTCTTTATCTTTTGCGAATGGACTTGTGATCTCTCCATCCTTCATACAGTTTACAAAAAATAGCGAGAGTATGGCGATGTATTTCATTACTCAAAATTAGGATATTGATGGAGCAAGCATACCTATTCTTGTTAGATTTTGGATGAGATTTGAGGTAGCATACACTTCTTTTAAATAATTAACTCTTTAGTTCCAGTTTAATTTTCTCAAATATACCAATTTCTAAAGGATCTAGCTTTTTATCTGCATTTACAATTCTATCGGCTAAAGAAACGATTTCGTCTTTTTCACTTTGCGATTTATGTTTTAGAACTTTCAAACTTTTTAAAAGATCTTCAGTCGAACAATATAACTTACCTATTTCTTTAAGTAAAAGATCACGATCTAAATCATTAGATTTAGAAATAAGAAAATCAACTATTTCTAACTTTTCTGATTTCGCCAATTTCCCATCTGATCTACCTAAATAAATCATGGGTAATATTGTATCAGAAAATTCATTTATTGACTTAGTTACTTTTCCTAACGGAGAATTATTAATTTTATTTTGAAAATAAGAGGTTGGATCTCCAATAATTTCACCAGTTTCCAGATCCGTTAATTCCTGAATCCTAGAAACAACGAAAGTTCTAGGCTCTTGTCTTTCATGACAGAATGAATCTAAATATAAATCTCCATAATAATCTGATCCATAAATCTTCTTAACCGTAATACGTCTGACAGTTTTATTATCCTTTGAATCTTTATAACCGATCAAATAAAGAGATCGTAAATCTATCGGATTTTCTGACTTCTTAGTATTCTTTTCTTTGACTTCCGATTTAGGGAAAGTCTTTGTAACGTTCCCTGAAACTGGAATTGGCCTTTCTGGATATTTAAAGGCTCCGTCTGAAATCAAACCTTTGATAAAGTATATTATACCTGCTGGTAAGGTTATGAACAAAACTTCTTTTAGACCAAAAATATAAAATAAAACAGATAGGAGTAAACTTGCAATTGCTACATAGTATGGTGGGAATTTGGACATGATATACCTAGATTAAATATCTCTAATTTTCTGATTTATTTCATATTTTGAAAAATAATCTTTGAGTTGCTCTTTTTTTTCACAAATTGCTTTTTCTGGATCCTCCCCTCTTAACGTTACTGATACTAAAAGGTCCTGAAGGATATTTTCTATCTGTTTATCTTCCAACACGAAAAACAGTATAAATGTGAGGTGGGACAAAATACTATACAAATATATAGTATGTATGGGACATAATTTAATGCGAGGGATCTAGAGATGAGTTTTCATCATTCTCAATTAAGCCTTCTTCTTGAAGTAGCTTTATATACTGCTCTTCAGTAAATGTACATTCAGAAAATTTTTTCAAATCTTCATTTGTTTTAAATCTCAATTGTTTCTTTACCGAAGAAAACAACCTGTCTCTATATTCCTTGTAATCGCTTCCATGAGAAATTTTAGTAAATATGTTAGTTTTTTTACCTTTGTAATAGAAAAAGTAAAAATGATGATCTCTTGCAGGCTGTTCAACAAAACCTTTTCGAACAAGAGAGCTCATCATTTCTTTTGTGTTAAATGAACTCACTGCTGGGAATCTACATACTCCCTAAACTTTCTTTCCGCATCCTTAAAACTTTCATGCTTCTCCATATCTGGCGTATTCTTAAAATCTTCCAATAAATATCGAAATGTCTCAGAAAAGTTAAGCCAAGCTTCAGAACTACTTGTCCCATGATCATAAATTCCCAGATAATCATTTTCAATAAACCAAAGGTTATCTTCAAATTCTAATTTGATTTGCAAAGGTTTTTTCAATTTTCCAATACCTGGAATATATGTTACTTCACTTTTTATGATTTCTTTATTTAATGAAAACTCTGATTTAGTGACGTGCTTTGCAAAAGCGATACGTTTTGTATAACCAGGATTCATTTTTAAAACAGCTAAACCTTCATCTTCCTTCCTGACAATAAACGCAAAAACAAGATTTTGTCCTTTTGCTTCTTCAAATTCTTGCCAAGGTCTTAAATTAAGATTGGTTGGAAGGTCGGAATTTTGAAAATGCTCACTCAAAGTTGGTGTACTTTTCAATCTATAACCATTTGAATTCCGATTTTTGTTTTCAGTAATATTGAATTTTTCTAAAACAGATCCCATATTTTTTCTTCTTTAGTGGATAGCCGGCTGAGGAGCTATATTAACTCTGAGTTTTCTAGACTCAACAATAACGTTATCTATCATTACTGAAAATTTATAGTCACCTGGTTCATGAAATTGAACATTTTCAAAATTTAATGGGATTTCTATCATTCCCTCTGGATCTCTACCTTCTAGATCACCATCCAACTTCAAGAGAGGCTCTTCCGCATTTAATTTCTGAAGTATTAAACTAAAACTAGCCTTACCTATCACACCTGTTATAGAAATATACACCCCCCAAGGAAAGGGAGCCATAGGGAATGCAGGAGCATATACTGTATCAAAGGTACCGATTATACCCTTTTTGTTATTTTTCTCTTCAATAATTTTATCTGCAAAAATAATGGCGAGAACTTTCGGATTACTCATCTTCTCTCAACTTCGACAGCAAAAAAATAGATGCAATAGCAAAAATAGATCATTTTAAAAAAAATTACTCTTAATGAGACATAAAGTAAAGCATTTTATATCACTCTTCTATATGTTCTTATAATTGTTCTTTATATGGTTCCTAAAAATAACAAATATTTAAATTACAGACTTCGAAAATCTCATAAATTTTCAATTTCTGAATTTGAACCGAAACTATTTCGATTAATTTGCAATCGAAATTGAGCTTATTTTTCAAATAAATTAAATCTCTTGTTATTGAAATTATTATAATTACTCAAATACAGAATTTCCTTGTCATTGAAACGGCTAAGTCATTCCATTCGTTGTAGATGAAAATTATTACTGTTTCGTCCCTAAAAGGTGGTGTCGGGAAAACCACTCTTTCCATATATTTAGGACAAGCCATTGCAAAACTTTACCCTAAATCTAAGATTCTAAAAATAGATCTAGATCATAACAATAACCTGACAGACTATTATCTACGAAATGAATCAGTAGAACTAATTGAAGGGAATTCTATCGCGAAATATCTAACTGGAGCGAAACACTTAGAATCAATCCTTACACCAACAAGCTTAGAAAACATATTCATTATTCCAGCAACACCGAAGCTTTCGAAAACGGCAGTTGGGCTCTCTTGGGATGCTGGTCTTATAAGCCGATTTAGGAAGCACCTAAGGAATCTAAAATTCGATTACATCATAATTGATACGCCACCAGCTTTATGCTTAGAATTAAATTTGGGAATTCATGCCGCAGATTTAGTTTTGAGTCCTATCGGATTTTCAAGATGGAACATACAAGGATTTCAAGAAATTGAGGAAGTTGTAATTAACTCCAATGAGTCCTTAGAAAATGGTAAGATAAAAATCCTTCCGGTTCGTACGATGGTATCAGAAAAAAAATCGGATAAACTCGATGAACTGGATTTATCTTTTGCAAAAACTTTCATACCGAAAAGTGAATCTATTGCAAGCGCAGTGGACCAAGGGAAACCTTTGACAGAGAAAAATTCTTTTTACTTCGAACAACTTGCCGAGGAGATTAAATAAATGGGCAGATTCGATTCTTTAACTGGTAAACGACCTGGATCACAAAGAGAAAATCTACCGGTCTCAAAATCCGACCAAACCGTAAAAAGAATAATCGAACTTCATGAATCTGTTTTAGGAGGAATGAAAAATGTTCTTCAGAATGCAATGGTGCTTGGTGAAGAACTTCTAAGAATTAAAGAAGATTTAGGTCATGGGAATTGGATCCCATGGATTGAGCAAAACCTACCATTCTCGGAAAGATCGGCTAGAAATTATATTTCCATCTTCAAAAACAGAGAACTTCTAAATCGGCAACCGATTGCCGATTTGAAATCAGCTATAAAATTCCTTTCAGACGGAACTCAGGACGAAAAAGAGATTAATCCAAAAGAGAATCAAGATCCAAAAGTTCTATACAAAAGATTTCATCATGGTGAAAAACTAAACCAAAAAGAAAAATTCATTCTAAAAGAGTTTCTGGTTATCGAGAAGGAAAAAATACTAAGTAAAGCAAAACAGAAAGCGGTTGAGATTGAAAACGAAATACAATCCCTCAAATAATAAAAAATCTATCATTATGGATAAATTTTTCTTGTACCGAATTCGAAGTCATGATACTAAGTACATGTTCAGTGTTGCACTTGAATCCGATGTCGGGAACTGAGAAGCCCGGCATCAAGCTCCTTCCAGTAAAACCCCCATAAGATTTTTATGTCTCATTTAGTCCTTGACTCATTATGTCTCTTTCTGTAATGGTGTACCAGTTCAGATGCCCTGGACTCGTGTCTCAGCACGATATGCAACACTGGATCAATCAAAATGATCCAAAAACACAAAACTAAAGTTACGTGGCCGTAGGCATACCCACCTAAGAGGATCATATGAGAACAGGATTATGGATACCTGTTGAGATAGAAGCATTGCCTTTGAATCTCTCAGAAAAAGTCTTACTCGCAGAAATTGTTTCCCTTGATAGAGTAGGCGAGTGCTTCGCATCAAACGAACATTTTTCTAAATTACTTGGGGTCAGACCAGACTCAGCTTCACGAATGATATCAAAGCTAAAAAAATTGGGGTATATCAAACAAACGGGATTCGATGGCCGAAAAAGAAAACTGATTCCAATTTTCCAAACAACACTGAAACCAAAAGAAGAACTTCCTCTTACAAAAAATTTGGCTTCTAAGTCCACGCAGCATATTTCCAAAACAAAAAGCAGAGTAGGGGAGAGTGCAGAGGCAGGTTTTGCAATTTCCAACGAGCCTATAATGAAAGTACAATCACAGTACAATGTACATAACCGTTGGGATGAATTTTTGAAATGGAGTAAAAGTCGAATTTCCCAAACTTCTTATGATACAATAACAGAAGCAGGAAATCCTGCTCGTTTAAGAGGATCTGGAAAATGTATGTGGGAAATGTGGAATAAGGTAGGTTAAGTTAATGGAAAACGAACTTAAAAATAAAGTAACTACAAAAATCACAGACGCGATTGAGTCGAGAATTAAGCATCCGTTTATAGGTACGTTGATTTTTTCTTTTCTAATAAAAAACTTTGATATTTTATATAAATTACTTTTGTCATCTTCTTTAGGCACACAAGGCATTGATTCTTTTTTACACATTTTTTTTAGTGATTCATCAAGAATGTGGCACCCTATATTGATGGCATGCTTCGTAGCATTATTTGCCGATTCTTTATTGTATAATTCTAGAAAGATAATTGAAACGGTTTTTACAAATATAACTAACAAAATAACTGAGTGTATAAATAAATTATCATTTGAAAATAGAATAAGAAATCTTGAAACAACGATATCCTCATTATCATCTGAAAACCATAAATTAAGAGAATTTATAGATCAATTTATCCCTGCATTGGTCGAAAAATTAAATACAATAAACCCAGAGTATCACTTAACATACGGCGAAACCAGTTTGAAGAAAGGTGATTTAGTAGCAACTGATAGCAAGAAAGGTTATGTACAATTTTTAAACAAAGGAAACCTGAACAATTTTTGTGGAGTTATTCATGAAAAAATAACACATAATCTTTATATTTTAAAGAACTCGTTTGCCGAAAAAGATATCCTTGATGTAGGTAATGGATCAAAGGAATTTCCATATTTAGCTTGGGATCCTGTTCCTGCAAAGCTTGCCTTCGTATCCATAATGACTAATTCATCTGTCCAATTGGGGAAGTTATCTGAGGATGGAATAAAAATAGAAAAGTATCCAAAAAGCCTGGGTATCGGGTATACAAGAAGCTTTTCGGAATCACTATTAAGCGATATTGTTAATAACGAATATGACAATTTGAATAAACTGATAAATGCTTTTGCTCTTAAAAAGGATATTCAGGAAAATAAGTGATAAAATTAAAAAGACAATCCGACAATGATCAATTTATATCAACTACAGATGTAGAGTTATTTTACCAAAACCCTGAACTCATACCGCAATGTTTGCATTGTAAAAAGATAGTTGCATATTATGAAAAAGAAGGCTCTTGGATAGAATTTGCATGCCATGGTAATATTTTGAGATTTTATATTGAGGAAAGTCTTGTTTCAAGAGTTGAAGAACTATAGTTGAATAGAATAGAAAAATGAGTTGATTATGCGAAAAAGATAATAAAAATCTCGTTAAATGGCTTTATCACCTAACGAAATCAAATCTAGAGCAATTTCATTTATTCATGACCACAAAGATGACAAATATGAAAAGGGAGAGTCTCAAATATTCTGGAGAGATTTCTTTAATATTTGGGGGATTAATGCTAAGAGAGTTGGAATCTTTGAAGAGAGGGCAAAGACTCTAAAACAGACAACTGGATTTATAGACTATTTCTGGCCAAAGACTATTCTTATTGAGCAAAAAAGTAAAGGAGAAGATTTAGATAAAGCTTACAAACAAGCTTTGGACTATTGTTTGACTGGAGGTATTCCTGATGAAGAACTTCCGAGTTATATTTGTGTTTGCGATTTTGAAAAACTAAGATTGGTAAATTTTACAGACCAAACAAAAACTGTAGAATTCAAAATAACAGATCTTCTCGATCACCTGCAGCGTTTTAATTTTTTACTCGGTTATGAACAAAGGGAATACAAAGACGAAGACCCAGTAAATATCAAAGCAGCGGAGTTAATGGGGAAGTTACATGATGAACTAGAAAGTAATGGATTTACAGATCATCCATTGAAACTTATGCTTGTTCGTCTCATGTTTTGTTTCTTCGCGGATGATACTGGTATTTTTTCGAATAAAGATGATTTTCTTTTCTTCCTGAAAGAACGAACTAAACAAGATGGAAGTGATTTAGGGCTTTGGATAGCTCAATTTTTCCAAGTATTAAATACACCTGCTCAACAAAGGCAAGCTAACCTTGATGAAGACCTTGCAAAATTCCCTTACGTAAATGGTCAATTATTTGAGGAAGCTATCCCATTTGCACAATTCGATCATAAGCTACGCGACATTTTAATTCAAGCTTGCGAATTCAATTGGGCACTCGTAAGTCCCGCTATCTTCGGAAGTCTCTTCCAGTCAGTTATGAACAAAGAAAAAAGAAGAGAACTTGGAGCCCATTATACTAGCGAAAAAAACATCCTGAAAACGATACATGGTTTGTTTTTAGATGAATTAATCGAAGATTTTGAAGTTACTAAGAAAAAGAAAAGTGTTAAAGGACTTCAAGATTTATTGGATAGAATTCGTAAAATCAAGATTCTTGATCCTGCATGTGGATGTGGAAATTTCTTAATCTTATCTTATCGTGAACTTCGGCGATTAGAGATAAAATTGATTAGAGAGGTGAGAAAACTTAAGGGGTTAGGTCAAGAGTTATCTATTCACACTTTAGATAGCTTGGATGTCGATTGTCTTTATGGAATTGAATTAGAAGAATTTCCTGCCCAAATTGCAAAGACTGCGATTTGGATTATGGATCATTTAATGAATGTGGAAATGGGGAAGGAATTTGGAGACTACTATGTTAGATTGCCGTTAAAAAAGTCTCCAGTTATTAAAATAGGAAATTCTCTCCAATTAGACTGGAATTCTGTTGTAAGCAAAGATACTCTTACTTATGTAATCGGGAACCCTCCATTTGTAGGAACTGCATATCAAAACCAGAGCCAAAAAGAAGATATGGCAAAAATATTTTCAGATGTAAAGTCCTTCGGGATGCTGGATTATGTGAGTGCTTGGTATGAGAAGGTGTGCCAATTGTATTCCGGGACAAATGTAAAAATAGGTTTTGTTTCAACAAATTCGATTATTCAAGGAGAACAAGCATCCGTTTTATTTGGACATTTGTTTCAAAAATTTAAATTGAATATTTTTTTTGCACACCAAACATTTAGTTGGTCGAGCGAGGCAAAAGGAAAGGCTGCCGTTCATGTTGTGATAATTGGTTTTGGTTTTCAAGAGGAGAAAAAAAAGTTTCTTTACACATATGAATCTTTAAATTCTGAACCAGCAAAAATCCCTGTTAACGTAATAAATCAATATCTAGTAGATAGTAAACCCACTATAATCACTTCTAAAACCTATCCAATATGCAATGTTCCAAAAATAGGAGTTGGATCAGCACTTCTTGATGGAGGGAATTTAATTCTTAGCGAAAAAGAAGTGGCTGAAATAATTGTTAAAGAACCAGAGCTTAAAGAATTTATTCTTCCTTTATGGAGCGCGGAAGAATTCCTGAATAATTCAAAAAGATTTTGTTTTTGGTTAAAAAATGCCAATCCTTCTATACTAAAAGAATCGCTTGTATTGAATGAGAGGTTAAAACTTGTGCGAGATTTTCGATTATCAAGTAACAGACCAAAAACGAAAGAATTTGCAAGCTTCCCATTTTTATTCGGTGAGGAACGGCAACCATCTACTGACTTTCTTTTGATACCAAAAGTTAGCTCACAAAATAGAGAGTATATTCCCTTGGGATACATGACAAAAAATGATATTATTACGGATAAAGTATTCGCAATGGAGGATGCAAAGCTTTATCATTTTGGAATACTCTCCTCTCAAATGCATAATTCTTGGATGCGACGTGTTGCAGGTAGATTAAAAAGTGATTATAGCTATTCGAATTCGTTGGTTTATAACAATTTCCCATGGCCAGAAAATCCCACTGACAAACAAATGATAGAAATCGAATCATTTGCCCAATCTGTTTTGGATTCAAGAGCGCAATTCCCTGAGTCCTCGCTTGCTGATCTTTACGACCCACTAACCATGCCTAAAGTACTTCGGGATTCTCACAATAAACTGGACAAAGCCGTGGACAAGGCATACCGATCGAAGCCATTTCAGTCTGAATTTGAGAGAGTAGAGTTCTTATTTGAGCTCTATGAAATGTATTCTAATACTCTAACTTCGAAGATAAAAGAGCCGAAAAAGTCAAAAAAATAAAAAAATGTGATTTTTACTTAGAAATATTTGACGAAATTACATGTATATTTACAAATCTTGCTAAAAACCGTCTTAATTATACGGACAGGCCTTGTTTTTGTCTCATGTCTAATATATAAGGTAAGTTAGAATTTATGATCCCCTACAGCGAAGAAAAATTACTAAATTCGATATCTTATTTAGCTAACGAACATAAAAAGGTTTCTGGTAAAAATTTATACAAAACACCCCTGCTGAAGTATCTCGCACTGTTTTATTATAAAATTTTGAAAGAAACTGGTGAGCCACCTTTCAGAGCAAATTTCCTAGCAATGGAAAAAGGACCAGTTCATGAAGAAGTATACATAGGTATAGATGAGAATCTCATTGGGAACGGGGAGTTTAAGGTATTAGAAGATTCATGGCATATTTTTCCATACAAGTCCAAGAAAAACAAATACATTGAGTCGGTTAAATATGATCTAGATTATTTTTCCGATCTTGAAATCGAGGTTATGGATGAACTAATCAAAGAGTTTGCAACTAATTATAAAAACGTTGAAAACTTGATAGAAGCAACTCATAAACTCGAACCATGGATAAAGGCATGGGAAGCACGAGGAAATAAAAAAATGAATATTATCACTGATGATAATATCTTTGATCCTGAATCTGACTCAAATTCACCTGCATATCAACACTATAAAACTTTTAAGGTTCTAAGTGAAGCCGAAACCAACTCAACTTCAGTATGGTGATGTTTTCATTTGGAAAAACTTTGACGGCCATCATGATGGAAAAACTATTAAGGACGCGTGGTTTGTCTATTTAGGTTCAAGTAGTTTTTTGGAAATAAATCACATTATACGGGCAACAACTCAAACTCAGCATTATTCTTCAAATCAAAGTAGAGAAGATCATTCAGTCGTCATCTTCGATCCTGAGAAAAAAAAAGAGCACGATTTTTTTAAGAAAAGGTGTTTGGTGGACTGTACAAATAAAACTTTTGAAACTTCACTCTCGTTAAATAAACTCCTCGCCGATGAACAAATTGAATACATGGGAAATCTCCCTAATAACGACTTACGGGAAATTTTTCTTAAGCTATCGAAAAATAAAAAAATTGTCAGAAAGACGCTGATAGATATTAGAAATTGCTTAAATTCTGTCGGGGTTTATGGTTTACCGGAAATAGCTAGCAGAAGCAAGCTTGGTTAAACTATTAAAGTGTTACCGATGTGCCTTTCTGCACACCAGCTAACAACCGTAATGTGACATAATATACATTATCGCACGTAACCATCCTGTAGATTCTTAAATTACTGAGAATAGCGTCTACTGAATTTGGCTGAAACGAAATTAAAAATAAGTTAGGTCTTTCGTATTAAGGTAGGATTCGGATAATAAACTAAAAACTAAAGATTTGCTTTAAAAATTAACTAAATTGAATAGTTATTGATATATAATGTATGTATTTGTCAAGAAATGATTCGTTGCTTAAATATTTAAATATATAAAGGAAGTTATGAAAATTGAGTGAGCATCCTGGCTATAGAATATTTGTTTTAGGCGCTGGCTTTTCTCAGCCTGCTGGATTGCCTCTTGCGGGAAATCTTTTTGAAAAAGTTGTCCAAATCATTGAAAATCAATATGGGAGAAAAACTAAATTTCAAACTGATTTAGACGAGTTTAAGAGATATGCACGAGATACACGCACCTCATTAGACTTAGAATCATTCATGTCTTACTTGGATATCGAACATTATTTGAAATTAAGAGGTAGTAAGACTTTTAATGAAGAAGGTAATGAATCTCAAATAATGATCAGGAGAGCGATCGGTAAAATTATTCAAATATTTACTCCTTCAGCCGAAGCGCTTCCAAAAGTATATTATAAATTTGTAGAAAAACTGAGACCTCATGATATTATTTTGACATTGAATTATGATTTAATTTTGGAGAGAGTTTTGGAACATTTGGGTATCCCTTTTCGATTATTCCCAATGAGGTATTCCGAGGTTTCAGATGATTTTGCAATTGGTGATTCCAGTAAAGATGAGATTATTATCCTAAAACTACATGGCTCTGTGGACTGGTTTGATGAGAGAGAATTTCGACATATGCAAAATAAATTAGAAGACTTTGATGGAAGAGTAGTCACACATCCTGTTTTTAGTGATCCAAATAAATATCAGGCAAGTCCAATTGTCGAAGGACCTCGTTTTCCTGATGATAATCTGAAGAACATTTATCGAATTAAGAAAATAGATGAATTTTATATAGAAGATACTTCATTCGAGGCGCCATTTATACTTGCTCCCTCAGCTATTAAATTTGTCTATGCAAAGCCTTTGATGGAGTTTTGGCATGGTTTGGGTCGAGCAGGTGCAGCAAATTTAGGTTTATCCGTCATCGGTTTTTCTTTGCCTTCTCATGATGAATACATCAGAATATTGTTGTTTAAGATTGCTGAAAATTATAAATCATTATGGAATACGCCGTTCCTAAATACGCTAAAAGAAGAAATAAAGGTTATTGATTTTCGTAAGAATCAAAATGAAAAAAATGTTTTGCTTGAAAGGTATTCATTTTTCCATTCATCCGAAGAATGCTTTTGGTTTGAAGGATTTAATGAGAAGTCTGTAAATTTCTTGTTTAAGAAAAGTAGAAAATAATGTATATATTTTACATTTCTATTAATAGATTTCTTCGTTATTTGCTTTATCAATCCTGGTATACTCAAAATTTCCCCATGTAAAGTTCTTCTTATTAAATTAAAATCCGAACTTCATGAATTAATGGATTAAAAGAGCGAAATTAAATCAGTTTAATTATCTCGATGAAAAGATTATCTTTGATAATGTTAGGGACGAATTGTATTTTGAAGATTAAATTACTGATAATTATGATGATCTTACCTTTAATGAAAAAAAGCAATCTTTGCGGACTTGAAAATTTAAGATGAGCGAACCATTATTCCAGTTCAGATGAAAACGCAATTTTACTGACCTAAATTAAGCTAATACTCCGAGCCGAAAATGGAGATTAGAGATGGAAAAACAAGTAAGAGAAAGACGTACGTTCAAAGCG
>NZ_BFAZ01000012.1 GCF_003114815.1 Leptospira ellinghausenii | reverse complement strand
GTTTTCATCTGAACTGGAATACAAATTATAACTCAATTTTAGGCGCAAGCATAGACCCAATAGAATCTTTTCAAAAAATTTCCATCAATGTGGATCAATTTGAAAATATAAGAACTTTAAATTTATCAATAAGAAAAGCTTTTATAGATTACACTCAATCGCTTATAACTTAGATTAAAGTCGAAAGTTGAATTTGTTGAACACTGCATATAACTTCGGGAATACGCTTCACTTCGGCACTATCAACCTCGTTCGGGCTACGCCACATTCTCCTCCATAAAAAAGCAGGATTACGAGAGACTAAGAGAAAAAAGAGACTCGCAAATGCGGGTCAAAGAATCTCTATGCCTGAGAAAGCTACAAGTCCTAACCACGTTTGGACTGTTGACTTCAAAGAATTGAGGTATACTCCTGACAGATAGAAAGTCAGTACTCTCACGATTAGAGCTGATTTCTCCAAATTCCTTCTCTCTATTAAAACTCTTAAGAAAGGTGACATCACTTCCGTTAAGGCTGAATTTATTAGGTTATTCTCTATATATGAACTACCTGATGTCATTCGCTCTGACAATGGTCCGCCTTTCGCTTCGATGCAATCTCTTTGGTGGCTCTCCCTTGGTATCGCGCGATTGTATCCAACCGAGTAAACCTTACCAAAATGGCGCTCATGAAAGAATGCATAGAGACATAGCTCGTGAACTACAACATGGAAGCGTTGGAAATCATACTCTACTCCAAAACCTCTTCGATAAATGGAGAATCGATTTTATTAGAAATATACCGCATGAGGCTCTTAATATGAAAACTCCAGAACAAATCTATGTTAAATCTCACAGGCTTTTTTATCCTAATGCTGAGCTTCTTATCGCGTATCCATTTGGATTCAAACAAAGACTTTTTAACAAGAGAGGTTGCATTAACTGGAACGGACATCTCATCATGGTAGGAAATACATTCAACGGTTTTAATGTCGGGATTTAAAAAGATATCGATTCCGTTTATGTTTGGTTTGGAAATAATAAGTTAGGAACTATCGATCAAAATTTTTCCTTGATTAATACTAATTCCAATTCATACAAAGTTCATATACCAAGAAAGGTTACTAAAAAGTATTACCCTTCTTCTGAAGTGTAATCGTTAACCATGTGTTGAAATCATACCTTCAACTATATACAATTCAATGGATAAATCAGAAATAAAGAAAGAATATTCTAAACTATATAATAAGGTTCAGGAGAAGGATCTTAGCGAGGGTCAATTTTTTGAATGGCTTTCTCAGAACGAAAGAAAATTTCGATCAAATGAATATTATGCAAATTCAATTAATGGCTTTATTTCCGATATTGGATTTGATATAAACTCTGAAAAAGTATTGAAATGTGCTATTTCAAGGATGAATGAAACATACATTGAATCTAATAAATCTAATTTCGATATGGGAAATACTTATTTAAGATTGGGACAACTTAAAATACAATCTCACGATTCTTTCAACATTCTTATTGATTCAGATTGTTTCCGAAAGGGCGCAAAAGCACTTCTAAAAGTTTCAGCAGACGATAAAGACTATTTTTTACGCTCTCGGACAAATTACGCAAATGTGCTGAAGACTTACGGAAGAATCTACGAAGCCTTACTTATATATGATGAAATACTTGAAGTTGATCCAAATTTTGGAATTGCTCTGGTTAATCAAGCAACTGGATGGTTATCCTATATTAAATTATATCCATCGGAGCATAAACCAACTCTACTATTAAAAAAGGCCCATGAGAATTTAAATCGATCTTTAGATGATCCGCGACTAGTTTCGATTGCGGGAGAAGGTATACTTACGTTCGTGCAAGAAAATATAAAGTATATCGAAAACTATCTTTCTGTTCGAGAATTAAAGGCAATTAAAGCTAAAAATCCACCTTTTCTAATGAGTAAATATCAACGCTTTTGCATTACTAATAACCTATACCTTAACTTTGATTTAGGATACTATTATGATAAAGATAGTCTAAGGGATTCCTTTTTTCCACATGCCATAGAATCACTTGAAGAATCCTTACAAAGTCCAGGCATGTCAAAAAAAACATATTATACATTTCAAATATTTAATCAAATTTTAGAAGATTTCTCAACTGCACGTTTAATTTACTTTGAAAGCTCGGATATTTCATTAAGAAATTATGATAATAATGTGAATTTCATTTATGCATTAGATTATTCCCGCAATTCTCATAGATACGGAAAAATTAAGGCATCATTTACTCTACTTAGCAATTGTCTCGACAAGATAGCCCATCTAATTCGGTTCTATTTTAAAAGCATAGAATCATCACAAGATTTATATTTCAACTGGCTCACATCAACAGAATTTAAAACAATATTGAAACAAGAGAAAAAAAAACAATTATTAGCACTGCACTCCTTAGCATTAGATTTTCAAAGAAACGAAATTTTTCACTCATTTAAATCCATAAGAAATCGATTAACCCATTCTTTTGTTAAAGTTACTGTGTTACGTAATCCTATGAATGAAGAGGAAATATCTAATGACGATCTTAAAATTAAATGGTTAGACCTTTGCCAACGTGTAAAAGCAGCTTTGTATTATTCAATATTGGCAATTGAACCTAACAGAGAAGAAACTACTCTTAACTTACCTTTGTATGCAACATTTCAGCACGGAATATACTAAAAAAATACGGCGCATAACAGACACTTACTGCTTCGCTTCAAGACGAGCCTTCGCTTGGGCTCCGCCAAATTGTCCTCCTGTCACTTGCTTGTATCCGCAAGCGACGTGCCCGTCCCTAACGTCCCATCCGGGACTCAGGGTCGGACAATTTCAGTAAGCCTAGTTTGTTAGTCGCAATGCTAGAAATTAAAAATTAAGGAAAAAAAATGATAAAAACTAACTACTGTGGATTTTACACAGCACGACCATTCTGGATAGACAAATTACCCCAAATTGAACCGTTTGATGAATCCAGTTATAAATCTTCAATAAACCTTGTAACAAATCAACATCTTGATTCTGAAATAAAAATAAAAGCATGGCAAGACGGGTTAATTGCATTAAGCATTACTAAACTCGAATCAATCGGAACTAAAATTGGCAGATCCTTAAATTTTCCAAAAGTAAAAATGATGGAAAGAGAAAATTTTTGGGGAGAATACTTTAAAGCATTAAATATACTGCAATTAATAATTGATTCTTCATTAGTTTCTTTAGAAAATAATTCAAGTATTCAGTTATTAGAAGTAAATTATCTAAATGTTTTAAGATTTCAATTTGATAACAAACATATAATGAATTCCTCTGCTCCAGTTCATGGATATTCATCTAAATTTTTTAATGCAAGAGACGTTTTCAAATTAGATTTAAGTAAATCTCTACTTGTGGATGAAATATTTTACGAGCGACAAATAATATCAGCTGAAACGATCAATCATGCCTTTATTATTTTTTCTCTAGTATACAAAAATAAAGAATTATTCCAACACCTAGACGACATTTATAGATCGCTTGACCTGCTCCCCAAAAACTGCACCGATATTTAAGTTAGTTTTCTCCGATATTAAGGAGAGAGCATTATGGCAAGAAAGAAGATAGAAGAAAGCGAGATTTTTCGGATATTAAAGGAAGCAGAAACAGGTATTCCAATCAAGGAACTTTCAAGAAAATACGGAATCACTGAACAAACATTTTATCGCTGGCGTAACAAGTATGGAGGAATGGAGCTTAGCGAAATCAAGAAGATGAAGGCACTCGAGCAGGAAAATTCAAATCTCAAAAGATTGGTAGCTGACATGGCTCTCGAAATCCAAGCAATTAAGAATGTTTTGGGAAAAAAGTTTTGAGCAGATCAACGAAGGAGAGAGCAGTTGATCTGCTAGTTGAAGAGGGACTTTCTCTAAACAGAAGCCTAGATGTTGTTCTTCTTCCTAAATCAAGTTATTATTATCAGCCGAAAGCTATTGACGAAGAGACAATGAACGAAATTCGAAGACTAGCTTTTCGATGGAAACGGGAAGGCTATCGACGAATTTACCAAAGGTTAAGAAGGTCGGGTAGGACAATCAATCATAAGAAAGTATATCGACTATATTGCTTAGAAGGGCTTAAAATAAGGACAAAACCGAAGCGAAAGAAAAGAAATGCATCATCACAGCAACTACCATTGCCTAAGAATTCAAACGAAGTTTGGTCAATGGACTTTGTTTTCGAACGGACGATTGATGGAAGAAAGCAAAGAATTTTAACAGGTATTGATCATTTAACAAGAGAGAATACCATACTTCAGGCAGAGTTTACTTTTTCGTCAGAAAAGTTGATCAGATATTTAAACACCCTCGAAAGACTTCCAAGAGCATTTGTTTTGGATAATGGAACAGAATTTACATCCAAGGACTTCCAGAAATGGGCAGAAGATAAGGGGATAGAAATTCACTTTATTGAAAAAGGAAAACCAACACAAAATGCATTTATAGAAAGTTTCAATGGTAAACTTAGAGATGAGTGTTTGAATCTACACTACTTTAAAAATCAAAGAGAGTTAACCGACGCTTTGCGAATTTTCCAAAAGGAATACAACGACGAGCGTCTTCACTCTTCATTGAATTACTTGACTCCTTCTGAGTTTAAACGATCTTATGGTTGAAATGTTATGAGAAAACTAACTTATCCATTGGTACTGAAAATGGGGGCAGGTCACGCTTACGAACTTCAAACAAGGAAATAACCAAATAGCCTTAACTTTATTATACTTTAGCATAGAAAGAATGTTAAATAGAAAATGGGAAGTAAATTTAAATAGTAAACCGAATATAAATAAAAAGAGAAAAGAATTTCTTACAGGTAAGGACTTTACGACATCAATTGTCTCAAATCTTTTAGAATTAAACGGTCAACTAACTTTTGACGAATTGAAAATAATTGATAAAATACGTAAACTAAGAAATGAAATTGCACACAAATCAACAGGAGTATCCATAGATTCAGATTTAATTCGATATGGTTATACTCTTTTGGCAAAATTACTTCATCAGGAATTTCAAGTCCGAATCAACATAAATTTAAGAGCATTCAGTAAAAATCTCTAAACAAGCATTGCGAGTAAAAGCGACATACCGCTAGACTTCGAGACAAGCCCTAGCTCGGATTTCGGCAAATTCCCCTTCTGGCATTCGCCTTGCGTTCGCAAGCTACATGCGGGTCCCTAATGTCCCGGTGGGACTTAGGGTTGGGGAATTTCGAAAGTTTAGTTTATTATACGAAATTTCGGCTATTCACACTACAATACATATTTCAAAATATGAAATACAGGAATTTATGGAACAAAAGTCTCAAGTATACTATCGATCCGAAAAAATCTACAAAAATTCAAGAGAAAAATTCGGATATTTAATTAGAGAGACTGTATCAAATTCAATACACGCAACACTGATAAAACAATCTAAAGATAAATCAAATAAATATAAGCCACATATCAAAGTAGAAATACAGTTCAAAGAGAGCGAAGCTGAGATTACAGTTATTGATAATGGCGAGGGATTCAATATTTTAAATAGGAAATATTTTACCCATTTAGATCTACAAAATTCCGAAAAAAAAAATCTAAACCTACAACCACTCGGTCAAGGCAGACTTGCAATAGTCTACTTTACTGATTACGCACATTTTACATCAGTTCATGAGGAGAATGGAGACTACAAAATTCAAGAATTCAATTATCCAGATACAGGTCCGACACTTTTTGACATTGAACGAGATAGTGGAAAAAAAACAAACTTAACAACAACTTCAACGAAGTTGACAATGAGATTCACTAAACAGCAAAGTTTCAAAAGATTAGAAACCTTTATCTACAAATATGATGATATTGAAAAATTACGAAACTATTTCATAGAAAACTTTTTTCCCTTTATTATCAACAATGAAAAATTAACTTTAGAAATTGATTATAACAACAGTAATGTCAAAATAAACAAAAAATATATTGAAAACAAAATTACCTCAATTCAGTTTAAAGTAAACTTTGATTCTGACATTACCCAAAATCACCAATTCAAACTCTGGTTAATAGAAAAAGAAGATAGCCCGAAATTCAAACAATCAATAAAATGCTTTGCGCGACAGCTACAGGCGGATCTTGAAGTCGGAAGACTGGAATATGAAATTGATTTAACCAAAGCTTACGATTGGTATTTAACATCAGACTATTTTGATCAAAATGTTGACCAAAAGGGAGATAAAATTGAAATCTCACAATCTCATGTTAACCAAATACAAAACAAAATGTCAGAGACCTTAGACCATCATTTTAAGAACGAAATTACAGCCAATAGAAAGAAAACCGAAAAAAACTTAAAAACAATAAAAGAAAAATATCATTCAATTGCTGTATTCATAGATGAAGAAAGAACCTTAAATTCGAATAGAGTTCTAGAAGAAAAAGAAATTATCGATTATGCAATCGAAAACAAAGGAAGAGCAGAAAAAAGATACTGGACAAGTTCTGAAGTGGATAACGAAGACTCTGAAAAACTCTTAAACTCTAGTCTCAATATATATGTTAACCATAGAAATCGTGTTTTAAATAAATTACATGACCTAATAAAAAGATATGATCAAGATGGAGAAGTTAAATCTGAATTAGAAGATGAAATTCACGACCTTTTTTTAAAACGTAAGGAAACATTGGATCATTCAGACAAAATTAACCACCTTCACAATTTATGGATTCTCGATGATAAATACACTATATTCTCCTCTTCTTTTAAAGCTCTCAGCTCTCAAAAGGGAAAAGAACTTTCAGATATATATTTATGGCTAGATGACCCTGAACAGACTAAAGAGTTATTAATATTAGAGTTAAAATCTACATCCAAAGCACATAATTCAGGCGATAAATATGAAAGTATGGTTGCCCAAGTAAAAAGATATGCAACTCAGTTTTACAAGGAACCAGTTAAGTTACTCGATTGGGATATTAATCCAAGCCAAGTCCTATATTCAGGAATTATACTAGCTCGAAAAAGTGATATTTATAAAGAACTAAGTTCAAATAATATAGCAGGTGTTCCAAATAAAATACCATTTTTAGAATCCTCATATTATTTTAATGAAAAATTTTCCATTGGCTTTAATAAAACTTCCGCACCTGACTATGTCGACATACGAATAGAAATCTATTCTTATGAAGATATATATAAACTGGCCTTAAATAGAAACACAGTATTCTTTAAATTACTCAATAGTGAATACGCTTTAGAACCTGCTGATAACAATTAAATCCGTAATTCGTATAACAGCATGGATACGATGCGCATCGGAACATTTCTCTCCGTCAGGCTTCACGCTTTGCGAGTAGACGTACCTACTCTCTAGCCTCTGCGAGGCTCAGCTATGAGAAAAGTCGTGTCCACTAGTTCGTAAATTGCTTTAGTTGATTTGTATGATTTAGGATATGGGTAAAACTTTCAGGTTTTTATTCCCTTTAGATCACCTTTACAGGAAAGCTTTGGGAATGCCTTTAAAGGAGAATAATACCGTGGCTTTTTGATATCTGTTCGTTCTGGTTAGCTTCCAAATTGGCGTTAAATTTACTCAGCATTTTGTAAAATATTTCATTTCTAAGAACTCTGGAAATAAAGGAAGAGTATGTTTTTTCCGAGGAAAAGATGGTTCATTAAAATTAAAAACTTCCAATAATCAAAACTTCGATTTTAAATCCTAAATAATTGCAAAAATTTTTAAATTGATAAATTTCCGTGAATAAAAATGAAAAAATCTCCAAATTCTTTCAATTTTCAAAAATAAGTATCAATCTTTTTAAACATTATTGATAATAATTTGAAACTCACCATGCCCTATAAATGATCGATAAGAAGTAAATGTTGTTTGAAGAATACTTGCCTTGTAAGCGTTTAAGATCTTTCCATAATTAAATTTTAATTCCTTGATCTTTTTAATCTTTGCCAACGTCTGGTTCTTTGTATCTCCTATTCTCGGTTCTTTAGTAATTTTAAAATTTGTATCTATAAATTTATTTTCTACTACCTGCACTCTCAACGTATTTATTTTCTTAACTTTAATTTCTTTTGCTCTTGATTTACGAAGAACTACTTTTTCATTTAATTCGAGAAAAGCATCCCGAATATTTTCAACTTTAAAATCTGGTTTTTCATTCGAGAAAATTTGATTTAAAATTTCAAAAACTATATCTTTCTCAGATTCTTTACAAAGTATCGCATCATGGATGTTTACGTAGAATAAATGTGGGCAATCGCGTTTAACTATCTCCGCAAATTTTCGGAGCATGTATTTGGATTCATAGACAACTAGGTGCTTTTGAAGTTCGCGACCAGAAATTTTTGTAATATATCGATGAATAAGTGGAAAATGTCTTCTCATTTCCTCGAAAGCACCTTGAACATGATGAGCAATATATTTATATCCTTTCTTGCTAACTTTTTTATACTCATCAGGATGCAAATATAAATAGGATAGAAGTCTCTTTTTAATTTCTCCTCTCGTTTTTGGGAAAGTATAATTTCTAATAGTAGTTTCGTTCAAAAAAAATTCATAAAGTTTTTTATTTAAAACTAATGCTTTAAATTGTTCCAACTCCTTCTTTTGAGCAAAACCATCAAATTCTTTCAATTTTGACAAATGTAAAATCAAGAAATAAAAATGGGCACTGGACATGTCAATTTCGACAACTTCTTCTCCATCGGCTAGAAGCAAATATCGCATACCCTTTTTCAATGATGTCACGAAATGAAAAAGTCTCGAACCTTCATTTCGTTTTGTAATTCTAGGATTTTTGAGAGAGATTGAATTGACTAATTTATTATAAAGCTCAAATTCTGCAGACTTTGGAAAGTTTAAAATCTTTCTCTTGAAATCCTGGTGATACTGATCAATTCGGAGTGAAAGTCGTAACAAATTCTTCTTGTTGAACTCAATTTCTGGAAAATAACTGAAAATGAATTTCTTTTTCGACGAGATTCTAGTCTGTTCACTAACATACATTTTTACTTTTTTCTCTGAAAATTTATTCATACCGCTTATAAAAAATCTTTTCGACTCTCTGCCGACAATATAGCGATTGTCTCTACTTATAATCTTATTATCTTCTAAAAATTTTATTTTCTCTAAATATCCATTTCCGAGCCTATGTTTGATAAATTTTGAATGTAGGTATTCTTTTTCTTCCTTTCGAAGATGCTTGTATGCGTCAGAAAGAAAAAGTGTATAGATTTCTTTATCCTCTCTAGAAATAGCTAATTTCCTAACAATTTCGCGGATATCAAAGTAAACACTAACTCTTCTTTTTTTTGGCTCTTTCATTTCTAATCTCGAACTACAAACATTTCAAAGGTAATTATCAATTCAAGAAAAAAGTGTCGTTTTTAGGCTAAATATTCCCAGTAAATTCAATTAAATACTCGAATTTGGTAGGAAACATAAATTAATGGTGCCGTTTGGCACCATGGTTGGTTTCCTATACCTGCATTCGCTACTGATTACTATTTTTCATCCATTTATAACACTTATAAGTTGAATCTGAATTGGTTAGCAAATTTTCGAATTTAATTTTCTGTAATTTCTGGATAATTCATTTATTGAACATATCATCACAAATTTGGGATAGGGTTCGAAGACTCAAAAGGCCGGGAATCTTTAAATCGCCTGTTGAATGCATTTCTGGCATTTAATTTACCCATATAACCTATCAATTTCTTCACCTTAGTTGTTTTCTTTCTTAAGTTTAGTTCTTATTCAATTCCAATCCGCTACATGATTAGCATCGGAATTGGAATTCCACCATCTATTATTTCATAAACCATTGGATACTTTGTGAGAATATCGATACACTGCCGATAGAATTGTCCTTTAAATGCAATTCTCCCACCTTTTGTCGCGGTGTGACCAAAAACCTGGTTTATGGGGAGTGGATTTTCTTCTTCCAATAATTCACCGTAATCGCACCAGATGGGACTACCTGCTTCTGCACTTCCCCCACGTTTGCTACCTATTGTGAATAAGAAAATTTCCTGATTCTCAAATCCAAACGAGTTAATTGAATCTGCAATCCTTGAATTTGGCTCAGAAATCAAATCATAGAACTTTCGATGTAATCCTGCATGTGTATACAAAACGTCATCGAATTGTACCGCAAACTTCCATTTTAGTTTTTTCAGAAGCTTCTGTGCTCTCTTAGCATATGATTCTCGGTATTCAGTGACAGAATTAAAAAATTCGACGTCTGTATATTGAAGATCGTGGTTACCAATTAAAAAATGAATATGCTGGTATTTCTCTTGAAGCAGTATCAATCCCGCTAGATTTTTTAGAATTACCTTGTCTGACAAATTTTCTCTAGAATCTAAATAATCACCGACAAAGATAACTTCATCATAGTATTCAAAATCAATTTTCTTCCAAACATCACGCCCATGTATATCGCCAATCGCCAATACTTTCATAAATCTTTAATCTCAAATTCTATCGATAATTGGTCGAATTCTCTTATAATTCTGCAGATTGCTTCGAAAATATTATAATCGATGTTACCAATTTGATAAGTAGCTGGTTTTTTCGGAGTGGCTTTTATCGCTTCCAAAGGAAGGCAAAGATAGTTCAAAAATTTCCCATCTTGATCGACTAAGAATTTGTCTGAAAAAAACAAATCTCCATTTTCATATTCTGGATTGATTTTAAAAACTGAAAAAGAAAGGTTATTGTTCGACCAATGAAGTGAAACCGATATATTCTTGCCTGAATACGAAAACTGACTACTCATGATTTCGATCCTCTAGCCAATTTTGATATAATTCCGTGCCTTTAAAGGCATCGATATTTTCAGGAAAATTCTCTTCGCAGAAAGAAAAATGTTCTTCGAGACGATCATAGAAATAATTAGCATCGTTCTCCCAAAGATAAATCAACGCATCTTCACAGTATTCAAGAATCATATGAAGTTTTCCCCGCTCTGCTAAATCTTCGATCGTGTAATTACAGTCTCCTGGATTAAGATGAGCTGACAGAGAATTGATACTGTAAAAGAAGACTCGGCATAGATCTAAATTGATCTCATTATCTGGAATAATTTGAGAAAAATAATAGAAAATACGGGAAAAGTTCGGATCAGTCCAAGACGTTGACTCTGGTTTTATTTTGTATTTTTCAAAAACCAAGGGAGCATATTTATCAAAATTTTGTAAAAATTCTGCATACTTCTCTTTTTTCAATTCAGATTGAAAATGATCTGAAAAATCAAAAAATTCTTCACAATACTCTCCCTTCAACCTAGCGATCGTCTTCTCATCCGAATAATCTATACCTATGGAAGTCCTGATAAAATGATCTAACTCTTCAATAATTTGTGAATTCATACGCCACCTGAACTTTATGAAAGCCTTATGAAGAAAGCATAACAATTAACAAAGTGATTTTTAGGAAAGTATTTTTCGAAAAATAGATTCTTTTTAGTCGGGCTTCTATTAAATTTTGGCAGCTAACAAGGTATCAGTGATAAATATTTTGAGATTGAATATACAAACTTATGCCGCATTGAAAAGCCCAAGGCACTCTAAAAAATATACTTAGAAAAAATCATAACCTCCGATCTAAAATCACATCTGATAATTTCGTGCGCTGTCAAATTTATCTAGTTCCAAAAGATTGAGAGAATTCATGGAATATTGAAAATAGTGGAATTTTAGTCAGCAGAAGACCTAAAATCAGCTTAAGAGACCGAAATAAGATAATTTTTCTCAGCGATTAATGGAAAATAATCAGAAAATGAGCAAAAGAATCAGTCGGAAGCTCAATTATTCTCAATCTTCAAACAAACTCTAATCTTAGTTGGCTATAATAATCTAAAAGCAATGGAGTTTTTTAATGAAAACAATAGAATTAAAACAAGAACATTTAGATTTAATCAGGCAGAAGGCAAGGGAATTTGACTCAATCGTCGAATCCTCTAAACTTTTAAATTACAGGAAAGTATTTCTTTGCTTTCGTACCAACCCGTCTGATTCCAAAAAGGGAATCAAGCATCCTATATTGGAAAAAGCAGTAAATCGAGTCTTTAAAAAAATGGAGAGCTTCATTTTTAGTTATTCAATCAATCACAATAACAGAAAAAAAAACCAACCTATAAATGCATGCTTTCCAAGAATTGGTTTCATGTTAATAAATGAATATGGAGACAATCAACCAATCATTGGAGTAATTTGCTATATACCAGAGCATCTTATATTTATGCTGGAAGGTTATTTTGCTCGAGAATTCAGTACCTACTCAGTAAAAACCAATTCTTTTCATGGAATTAGAACAATCATAGAAAATGAAATTTTTGAATTTCCAACAATCGATTTATTGATGGAACATTGGATGTTTGATTCCGAATATTTTCTGAATAATCCTAAACAGTCATACCGAGAATCTTTGTCGATAGTTAGTTTCTCCACTGCAAAAAATGAAACTGACAATTTAAATTTTGATTCGGACGAATTCCAATGTCATAAGCTTCTAAATGACTCAATTCATGAACGAGTCAATGGCGAAAGAGACTATAAAGACGACATTATCATGGACAGGCTTGAAGCATTATTCAGTTAGTTTAGAATGATAGCCTATTTTAATTTTGACCTATAATGTAAGAGCGGAGGGAAATTAATCTCTCCGCTTTCACTATTGAACCAATACAAAAATTCATGCCGCAGGCTAGTTTTTATTCTTCAATTTCTTCCGACCTTAAATATCATTTATTTATATTATTGATTATTAAATAAACTCTAGTAATTTATCGATTCTCTCTCAAAGAGATTTCTTAAAAATTTTTAATTAAAAGTGACTTATTAAAAATGTGAGAACAATTATCAAATCGCCAAATTACTTTAAATTTTCAAATTTATTTGGAGAAAACATTTTCAATACCTTTTTTAGAAAATGTATATAATTTGAATGCTCAGATTTAATTCTATTTTCTAATTCAGATTTCTGCAATTTGAGCTGTTTTAATTCAGTCTCATTGTCGCGGAAAGCTTGTATTTCAATATCGTAAACTTTTTGCTTTTCCATTCTAATTTCATCGTTTTTTGCCTTTATTTTCTGATTTTCAGCTTCAATTTCATCTCTAGTCCTATGATTATTTTTTCGTTTAATAACATAATAAAAAGGCAAAATTACAATTTGAGCCATCAAATATAGGCAAAAGAAAATATTTACTAGATTATCTCTTATACCAGTTTCTTTGATAGAGTCAAAAAGACCTAAAAATGAAAGGAATGTTATAGTTGAACCTAAAATTAAAAGATAAGTCGATACTCCGTATTTTCCAAGGTATGGGATTCTTTGAGGATCAGGAACATATTCCTTTTTGGGTTCATCAGGTATCACAAAGTTTTGAATATCGTTTTCTATTTTTTCTAACGTATAGAAATCAGATTTTTTGAAATCCTTCTCTGCAGATTTTGACAATTTTAATCTTTCATCTAACTTTTTATAAAGTTTATTTGCAACTCTCTTATCTTCAATGTTTTCAAGTCTCTCTATTGCATCTGGCATGTGCTCTAAAATAGGCGTGAATTCTTTGTTTAAAAAAATATACTCTTCTAACTTAGTCAGTTGCGACAAATCTTCTAAAATAACTTCAATATTAAAAATAAATGCTTTAAGTAATCTTTGTTCATGTTTGGTCATCTCATCACGTAACTGAACCTCTAATTGCTGAACTGCAATTCGATTTGAATGAGCTTGTGCGTTTTCTATCTGCTTTTGTAATTGCAGAATAAGTTCATTTTGTTCCATCGCCGCTTGAAACAATAAATTTGTATTTCGGTTAGTTTCAGAAATTTTGGCTGTTTGATAAAGGTCTAACAGTGTGTTAAAAGAATTGTTACCCATGGTTGCTCTCCTCTAAAGTGCCTAAATTCCCTATGACAGTCCGTCCTTGAGAATTCAATTTTATGCGAACAAAACCGATATTGCTATCGACATGAACTTGAAAGTAGCCAAGAAAGATCAAAATAGTGAAACTTTTTTGAAGCTCTTCTTGGCTTTGATAAGATTATTTTTTAGGTGCTTGTTGCATACTAGGACTAGTATCTGCTTTGAGCATTTCGATTGCTGGCTTTCCATTCCAAACTATCCAATCTCGAGCTTTCTCTGACCAGCTTTCTTCATAATTTAATCCAGCACTTAGGCTTTTTATACTTTCATCAGCTTCCCCAAGATAAACTTGGTTGTTCTCAAAATTATAAAAAATAGTGAACTGAGTATTTTTCACGTTAGCACATTGCTTCGAAATTCCCTTTTTTTTGTCATCTTCTGTCGAGCAATCAGAACAAGATACACCATCCGGTCTCGAAATTTCGCCAATGGTAAATTTTTCTTTCCCATTTAAGTCAAGGGCAGCGATTCCTTGATAGAACATTGATTTTTCTTCTCTTTCTTTTTCTTTTTCATTGCAAGCGGGAACACTTATGGAGTTGTATGTTTGTGGAAAAGCTTTAAAACTTGCAGTTTCATATATTTCCGTTAGCTTTCTTTTTTCTGCATTGAAAGCATCTTTCAAGCTTGCAAAACCTTTTGCTGCAGCTAAAAATTTCGCTTTTCCAACTTTCTTTCCATGCCAATAAATGTCTTCTTCGAAAATTGCTGGCCTTTCCATCGATTCTTCGATAGTTTCATTTAGATTTAAATATGAAGTTCCACTTACTTTCCCTACCATTTTCTTGATGGTAACACATTGTGCTAGACCAGTTAGAAAAATTAAAGCACCTAAGATACAGCTTTTTTTATACATACTCACTCCTTTATTTTGTGTCTAATTATTTTGAAACCGTTCTCTCATGTTTGCTACTACAGAGCTTTTGAAGGAAAATTTCTTCAATACCTGAATTGCTCTGATTTAGCAAAAGCAAATCTTTTCGACTGAATTTTCGATTTGAGCAAATTTTACCTTCCCTGCTCTCGATTTTTGATGCCAAATTACCTTTGAAAAAAAGTGAATCCGCAAATTGTATAAACCATTTCTTGAAATTCATCTTAAGTGATTCGCAAATTTGATTATACATATGCAAAGCAAAGAACCGTAGCGTAGCTTGGGTTAAAAAAATGATCTCTCTTAAAAACATAATTTTACTTTGCTCACCATATATGACGTGTTATATCTGACACGTCATATATGTCAAACCAATTTAACATTTCCCTCAGATTGAGAAGTTTAACAAAGTTCAAAGCCCGAGTGAAGGTGATTTCTCGTTAACGTCATTAATGACGCTACATACATGACGTGGTATAAATGGCAAATTCTATTTACAATGATGAATGGATTTTAAGTCATTTGCAGACCAAGTAGCGAAAAATATTAAAAAAATTAGAACAGAAAAAGGTATGTCCCAGGAAGAAGTTTCTGGTCTAGAAATGGGTGTCCGAACCTACCAGCGTATTGAAAACGGTATTAATCCACCAAATTTGGAATCCATTTTCAAAATTGCAAAATCTCTAGGTGTTCAACCACGAGACCTACTTGATATTCCATCTAACTCGCCGAAAACTAAAAAGAATTAATCTAGAATTCCGCAGTTCTAGCCAAAAGTTTAAGTTGGTAGTTTTTTGCTTATTCTAACTTTCATTGAATCAGGATTTTTCCAATTAAGGACTGAACCGGCGTTAAAATATGGTCTTGTGTAGTAATTGGATGTTGTATTGGCTGAACTGTGACCAAGAACTTTCTGTGCTGCAATGGAACCAAAATTATCGAATATTTTTTGTGCAACTGTATGTCGTAGAGAGTGAGGATGAATTTTCCTACCAGAAGCAGTCATGACGTTCCATTCATTGATTATAAGTTGTAGTCCTCTTGTTGTTAACGGATTTCTATTTTTCCGATTCTTCATTTTTAAGCTGAGAATAAAGAAATCAGATTCAACATTGATGAATTTGTGATATTCCTTCACTTCTGAAATCAATTCCTTCAAAATTACAGAAAATCCGTATGTCCCTCCTTTTTTTACGTATTTGACTAAGATTTCTCCTTCAGGACTTTTTATTAGATTAGAAAACCTTAGATTCACCAATTCTTTTGCCCTAAGCCCTGTTGAGGAAGCCAAAAGAAATATGATACGATCTCTCAATTGCCTTTCATCTTTTGGACTAGAAAATTTGTGAAAAAGGTTTCGCATAGTTTCGTCAGTCAATCCCTTCCCCAACATTCTTCCAAAAACAGGATCGGATTGAGTTTTAGACTTTCGAGCTGCATGATTGTTATCGTTACGCAAAGGAAAGTAGACAATATTAGAGTTTTCCATTTTGAGCTATCTCCTTTTGTCCATTATAATGGACATTTAAGTCTTGTCAATTCATTAAGGCTTATAACTAAGTTCGTAGGGAATTCGAAGCTCCTGGCACACTATTAAAACATGATCAAGCGAGACATTCGGATGCTCGTCTACAACGAGCTTGTGAATTTGAGATTTGGATAAATTTGTATCAGCTGCCAACTGACGAATAGTCCGTCCGTCAGTTTTCATCTTAGCTTGAATCCTCCGAATTAATTCGGCTTTTTCTTTTATCAGCTTCATCTGTCCATTTAAATGGACGTTTTCCCTAGATAACACCATTTTCTTTTTTTTTGCTTCTGAATCGACCAATATTTCGGAAGCTAAATCCCCTATTTGCCTTTTCTTTTAAAAATTTTTTAATTTTTCCAACAAATTCAGCGATTTCCAAACAAACTTTTTGTAGAGAGGGATAAGATAAATTAGAAGGAAAAATTAATTTGTTACTGGACTGCCTTAACAAATGAAATTTCTCAAAAAAAAGAAAAGGGAAAATAGCATATGGGCGAAGCAATATCTAAATTAAAACCAAATACAAAACGTTACTCACTAGAGAAACTAAGAGAAGAATTCGACTACCTAATCGAGAAAGCACCATTCCTTGACTACAAAGTCTTCCAATTAACTTTTAATCCCATCTTCCCTTACCCAATCTCAGTTCAAAAAATAATAGAAATAGTAACGCAAACCTTCCAAAATCTAGAAAACAAATACCTTAACAGCGAACTTAAAAACTCTCAAAGAAATCAAATCTACCTATGTTTTCCAAAAATAGCGATTATTCACACAACTGAGAATTTCCATACCAGCAATCACATCCACATGCTTGTAATAATGCCTGAATATCTCATAGAAGAATTAACTAAAAAATACCAAGAAATCTTACTGAAAAAGGTAGGGAGAGCAATTCCAAACTTGGACATTGCTCGCTATTACGATTCTTGCAAAAACTTCCTCAGCTATACACTAAGGAAAAGTTTCTTTGGGGAGAATAAGTCAGTATACGATGAAGTTCTATTCGAATGTTCAAGATTTTTCTACGGATCGCCAAGAACAAAATTTCAACAGAATATCTCTTATACCGATTTCTATTTTACGAACCAACACCTAGATATTAAACAAAAACTAGATATCTCTTTTCCTTCTCCATCTCTGGAAGAAGCTAGAACTCAACTTCAAAATCTACTCCATCAAACGATCCAGAATCCAACTCACAACATGAATGTCATATCATCCCAAGTAGGAACCGGAAAATCATTTGCAGTTAATCTACTACCAGAAACAATTAAAAACAAGAAAATACTTCTTCTGGTAAAACGTCTTGAAAACATAGCTGAATTTCCAAACTTCACAGCTCTACCCTCTCTTCCTATTTCTGTAAAAAGATATCTAGAAGCTAAATCAAAAGATTCAGTTTACACAACTAAATGGCTCGATCAACTGAATCTAGAAAATGATTTAGAGTTAAAAATTCACCAAGCTTACCAAGACTACATTCAAGAATGCAATTCAATAATCTCCAATAATCAGTTCATAGTCACGACACACGCTAAATTTTTCAAAAGCAATCTTTCAAAAGAAAAATTCGATACCATTATCTTTGATGAATGTATCTTAGATTCTTTTTTTGAATTTCAAACACTAAAAATCAATCTTCCAGATTGCTTAAATCATTTCAAATTCCTAAGATCAAAGAAACGAACGTCTGAAATTTTAAGCCTTCAAGAAGGTCAGACAAAAACTATAATACTCTCAAAGGATGAGAAAATCCTGGTCCTATCAATCTTAGATATCAGCATCAGTAACCCAACTTTATTCTCAAAAAAATATCCTAATCTTAAATCAAATGAACTTAGATTTTTAGAGATGCTCCTAAATCCCGTTCATATTCTAATGAAAGGTAACGAATATTGTATCCTTAAAGAATCACATCTACCAACAGACAAAACATACGTTGTTCTTTCTGCTACTCCCCTTCTCCCACTTTATGAGAAACTGTTTCAAGACGATTTGAGGGTTTTGAAAATTAAGTCTCCAAAACTTTCAAGTAAAATCACAAGAATATCTGAAAACAATATCTCTAAAACAGATCTACTTAAGCCAGAGAATAAAGAATTAGCACAGAAATTTATAGCTGATTACAGAAATAACGGTTTCAAAGTAATTTCCTACAAAGGATTAAAAGCAGACTTACATTTCTATGCAACGACATCTCAAAATAACATCAAAGGCGAAAATTTATTTATCTTAGGAACTCCAATTCCAGGTAGTGATTACTTCAAATTATTCGTAACTGCTCTTGGAATTGGCGATGGAAAGGACTGCAATTTTGATCTGATTGAGAAAACTAGAATTAAACTTTCGAACCAAAATTCATCTAAGTCTTACAACAGCACCTACTATTACAAAATATCGAAGAAGGATGAAATTAATGAACTTTACTACCTATTGGCAAAAAATGAACTCATTCAAGCAATAGGTAGATCAAGACCACATGAATTTGAAACCATCATCATTATTTTCTCCATTTTAGAAATTCCCGAATATGATTAACTCAGAATGATACATATAGTAGATCAGAAACAACTCTTTAAAGAAGAACCGAATCTAATCTACTATGTGAACTGCCTTAAATTCTATCAGGCATTACCATCGGATAAGGACTTACTGATTTACAATCATTGGGTTCAAATTCTAGAACCTGCCAACATAATCTGCATTGTCTTTCACACCTATCACCCTCTTTGGAATTGATGTCCCACATATTTCCACACGCCGATCTACACTGAGCACTGCAACCAGTATGTTTAGAACTTCCAACAAAATCAGCCAACTGATACATTAATTTGTTACAAAAATCTTTGTCTTTTCGTAAATCAGATTGGTTTTTCTGGTCTTTGAGTGCTCTTGCAAAAATCTGCATCGCAACTCTATCGTTCTTAATATCTTCTGCAGTTTTCGCCTCTAATATTGTTCCGTCATCAGAAAATCGAACATAACCTGGACCATTCATATCCAGGTATTTGTGTTCACCAATCTGCTTACCGGCTTTCCACTCCCCGTTTAGACTGAATTCCTTATTCTTGAATCTAGCTTCTCCATCTAGTTGGTCATTTTTAAATTCACCTTGCCATGTTCCACCATCGCTAGACTCCAGAATTCCATATCCATTCTTTTTACCGTCTGAGAAATCACCTTCATAGAGAAGAGATCTGTCTGCAGATACCCACATTCCATATCCCTGTGGTTTACTATTTACAACCGGCCCTTTGTATCTACTGCCATCAGCTAAAAAAAAATTAGCTTCTCCAACGGCAAATCCATTTTGGAATGTTCCTTCAATAACAGCTCCATCACATAAATTTAATGTGCCTTTACCTTGGAATTCACCATCTACAAAACTGCCTACATAACTAGATCCTTCTGGGAAAAGCATACTACCTTTCCCATTAAGACAATCACCAGTCTTGCAAACTCCAGGTTTACATGTTTTCTGAATGCACTCACCAGTTTTAGCAGTTACTGCAGTAATGTCTCTACAGGTCGCAACAAGCTTATGCTGATTTGATTCCTTCCAGAATTTCTCTCTTGTCGTTTGACATGAGTTGAAGAAAATGAGACTAATCGTTAGTAAATAAATCTTCATGCTTTTTCAAAATCGCGATATATGCAAATGAATCATCATAAAGTGTTTGGATTTTTCTAAAGATATTTAAAAAATCATTCGAACGAGCGAAATAACCTTCTCCTTTGGTTTTGTAAGTAAGAACTATATATTGACCAGTGCCTTTGCATAATTTTGCATCAACAATGTCTTCAATGATCACTAACTTCAAATTTCCCTTAAGATCATAAAATTCACTACCTCTGTATGCTCTAGTATCCTTATTTCCGCAAGAATCATATGGGAATACTTCAGAAAAGCCTGGAGTAGCTTGATAATTTCCCATAAGCATCCCCAGATACTTCTGTCTTGACTCAGGTTTTGGATCAGAGAAGTTACCCCAGGAGACAACTCTTCCTGCTAGCTTACCTTTAATAAAAAGTGAATCTTCAAAAATAGCTGGATTAGTCTCAGATTCTTTCTGAGCAGCTTCTCGGCTTTGAAAAGAAGATTTGCAGCTAACCAATATTTACAACAGTATTCAAGTTTTATTCATCAGTTCCTCCATAATTCTCTTAACACACATTATATTGCGTGTGGAATTAAATGAATATTTATTGAAAATTGGTAAAAAAATAAAAAAAATTAGAGCCGAACGCGCCTTAACTCAGGAAAGTTTTGATGATTTGGGAGAGAACTCAGTTCCGGTTAGAACCTTACAAGAAATTGAAGCAGGAAAATCGAATTTTACTATAAAAACATTATTTAATATTTCAAAGAAACTGAAAGTGAAACCAAAAGATCTGTTGGATGTTTAAAAATTGTTTCATAAATAATTTAGTGAACCAAATAATCCTTCTCAATTTGATTAATATTTTTCTTTCATTACAATCGGAAATAGATTTGAATAGTTTCCTTAAAATTACGCTGGGTGATGATTTAAGATAGTATATACGAATAATTTTTATAATTAACCGAATATTGAATACACATTTAAAAACTGTCTTCTCCAAAGTAAGTTTCGATCGATTTGGCTTAGCTCTTCTTCCTCATATAACGTTTTCCTTTTTTCGATTATATGAATTTGTTGATTAACGAATTCAATTACCTATTGTTTCTGTAGAAGGAGCTGATTTCTAGCTTGTATACATAAATGAATTTATCTCCTTCTATCTTCCCCTGTGACGAGCTTAGCTTGTGTTGCTTCGTTACCCTATCTTGCATGTGGATATATATCATAGAGTAGTGTCAAAATCAGAGTTTCGCATCCCAAAAGGCACAGTGGTTACTTGCATGATCATAGGTATTTTCTGAAAGTATATTGAAGACCAATCTCTTTAAAAGCTCTTCCAATATTTCCTTTGGAGAAGCAAATCGGTGTCAGATGATTTCACTTAGCTTTCCCTAACTTGCACCACACGCTAACATTTCACCGAGTCGCAAGGAGAATGCGTGCCACTACTATTCGTTTCCTAGTCCTTCAAACCTTCTTTGCGGCTTTTGTTGGATTGACATCGGCGACATTAATCCCAACCAACTTGGCCAAGCGAATAGCATTCTATTTGGCTATCACGACATGACCATAGCCACAGTCATATTTACTACTTCAATTTTTCGTAAGGTAATCCGAGAGATTCCAATCCGTTCAGCGAGTATTCGTTCCGACCAAGCCATTTCTTTCCGTGTCAGTTGGATTTCCTTTATTAAAAGAGAACGGGCATTTTTTGCCAAACGAGAATAGGTTCTTGTTATGTTCATGATGCATTTAATTCCAGTTAATTGACCATTTTACTGGTCAATTTTTAAACTTACCTTTAGTGGTAACAAGTCCACTTAGCTGGATTGCTGTAATTTTCGCTCTATTCGGACTTTAAATGATCTTTTGTAATCTGTATAAAGAACTCAGTTGACCAGACATCTAATTCCTGAGAGTTCGAAACAAAAGGCAGAATATCGGTCTTAGCTTGCGAAATGGAAACGGACTTGAATCTCTCAATAAGCATTTCCGTTAAAATCGATATATTGAATTTATCTTTTGATTTTAAATGAGCAGATTGCACCATCCTCGCTTTGAGATGGTCTAAATCAACCGGTGTTTTGTTTTTTAAATACCAAACGTAATCATAAAAATCTCTACCTTTGACTCGAGATTTCCAATCTCTACATAAAACTGCATGCACTTTGCCTGAAAATAAACATGGCTTGGTAAACAAGGTAACAGGAAAAGGAATAGGCGTTAGATGGTATTTTGTTTCATAAGATGCCTTTGCCGGTGGATCAATGTCAATTTCTAATTTAATTTTCAATTGTTCATTTTCTGGAATTTGAAGTCCAAGATTCTGATTGGTATTGATCTTAATTAGGTGCACCAGTGTTCCACCTTTAATAAAAGCAGATTGGATCTGACTTTCTATTTTTTTTGTTTTTACTTCGACAGACATATCAAAACCATAAGATCCCAATTCATCTTCGAGAGATCGCAAATGATCTTGGAATTTAAATTTATTGCTTTTACGAACTAAACTAAAATCCAGGTCTTCGGAGAAACGATCCAAGTTATAAAAAATTCGAAGTGCTGTTCCTCCATAAAATGCTGCATATTTAAAGAAGCCGCCTCTAAAAAGCCCAAGGAGGGCAACTTCTTGTATGATTTCTTTTAGAGCATTTTTGTAATCATCAGTGGTCTTACACTGATACTTTTGAAGCATACTTTCAATAGCACTATGCATAGAATTTTCTTAGCATTTTAGGTAACAATAGACATTGACGTTGGTTGTAAATTGGACAAAGTTTAGTGACTTCAATTTTGTTTAATCGAGATAACATTCCATCTTCAATTCTTTTATCTTCGACAAGAAATTCCCTAAGTTCATTTACCCCTTTCAACTTTGAATTTTTGTAAATTACATCAAGAATTGCCTTCTCTGGTGTTGCGATTAAGTAACCCTGACCATCTTCTGCTTTCCGTACGATTCCAAATGGATAGGCAGACTTTGGAAGATAGAAATAATAAAAGTCACCTATTGGAGTATGGTATTTCTTATTCTTCTTCTTGTTATATATTGCTGAAGTGATGCCTTTTACCCTTTCAGGGATCATACCATAATGGGCCAGAGCAGATTCAAATGATATATAGGATGGACCATATAAAACCGATGCAATACTAAACAAAGAATACGATGTATCATTTTTATCTAAAAATACTCCTCGTTTAAGATGGATGATCTCGTTTGATTTGATCATTTTACTCAATTTTGCTTTTGGAGCGGAATAAAAAGAAAGTTCTTCCATGACAAGTTGGTGAGTTTTATACATTCACAAGTATCTCCAGTAAGTATATTTTAGTATACTTACTGGAGATTGGAAAGCAAAAATTACAATCGTGACAGAAAAAATAAGTTTCTATCCGATCTTTACCCATCTCCTACAACAACGGCAGTTATCGAATTTACGATTCTTGCCAAGTGCTTCGAAGTGGGAGTCTCTCCTTCAAATAAAACACGTTCCACTGCTTTTCGAGTAGCGTCAGGGAATTTGTCTAACATCTCTTTATACAAATCTTTTTTATTAATTATTGAATTCTTCTGTAGAGGAGATATTGTTTCATCCAAGGCTGGAGAGGAAAAGACAATTGAGCTGGCTTGTGAAGTGATAATCGTCTTTTCTGTTAGCTTCGTACTTTCATCCAAAGTAGACCCCAAGGATAAGAAGCGTCTTCGGCCATCAAAACCTGTTTGAACGACAAATCCTCGTTTTTTCAATCTGGAAATCATACGCGAAATTGTATCTGGTTTCAAACCCAAGAGGTTCGCAAAATGTTCGTTCGATGCAAAACACTTTCCACTCGAGGTAAAACTTTCAATTTCAGAAAGAATTACCTTCTCCGCAATGGAAAGGTCCCTCCTACTCTCAATGCGAGCTGGGATCCAAATTCCTTGTCTCATATTGTCCCTTCGGTTTGCCTAGACACGCCTTCGGCCAAACCATTTAACTTCCTTTTTGTGGCGGGGGATCAAGTTAGGTGAAGTGATCCGAGGTCTTTGCCTACCTCATCCGACAAATGCCTTTTACCGGACAGTAAAACCTAAATCTAAAGGTCGGATTTTGTCAACCACAATGAGACATAATTTGGGAGATTTCGGGGGAAGGAGAAAGGTCCCCCAAGAGGGCAAACTCGAGGGGGAATCGCGTCTTTTTGGATCTTCACCTAAGACAATTCAAGGAAACAATGGAATGTGAAAAAGTACAAGAATTTTTTTGTTATTGAGAAATAATAAATTACATTCTATGGCACAAAGAATAATAAATGATTATTATCGTTTAATGAGAAATATCAAGCTCTGGCAACATTATCATGATATTTTCTGAGAACAATTTTTGGTTTAGCAATTTTTCGAATATCCAACTAAGGAAATACATTACTCCTCACCTCCAAAAAATCAATCTGTCTCGATACCGGCCCACAAAACAGAAAATTAAATGTAGAAAATACAATATTGGCATCTAACAAATGACCCATGGATAACGATCTACCTCTCTCTTCTACTTTTGTGATTGTTGTCTCATGGATCCCTTTTTTTGGAAATTTTAACTGAAGGACAAACGACTTTATTTCGATCTAATAACTCACAAATATTTTTCGAGTATCGATCGGATGGATGGTTTGGGTCATAGACTTCTTTGAATCGGAAACCGTGATAAATTGTTACTTCACTTTTCCTGCAGTTAAAAAATGACATTTCACTGTATATGAGTTTCGAATTGGCATAATACTCACCAACTTTTAAGGGAACCGCAAAAGAAGTATTGGTGGGACGAAGGTTCGCATATTGCTTGATATGATCCTCTCCGGAACAAATGTAATCCCCATGGCATTTCGTTAGATCTTTGAAAATTTTAGTTTGGATCACCGCGACTCCATCATTGAGGTTATTATTGAAACGAAGATAGCCGTAGTCCGAACTGGAACCGTTTATCACTTCCATTTCATGCTCTTTGTATATAGGTGAGGAGCATTGAAAAATGATTAGAGAAAATAGTAAAAAAATTGATCAGAACGCAATTTAAAGTTTTTTCTGGCAAGAGTGTTCCTTCATACAGACAATATCGAATTCAAAGAATTGAAATAATGGATTTTCAATTTGGAAAAATTTATTTCGAAAATACGAACTAATCCTTTTTCTCAATTAACTTATTTGTTCTTGAAAAGTACAAAATTCCACTTAAATATTCTCTGAACAAATTATTTTAAACAATAGAAGCAAATTAAATTTCTCAGAAATAGTATTCAATACTATAGCCAAATCCCCTCCCCTAATAAATTAAGTGTCAACCATGTGAGTGATCTAGAGTATTACCGATGTGCCTTTCTATACAAAAGCATATACTAAAGAGACATAATTCCATAGAAGAAATGTAACTCACATATAAATGAACCGGCTGATTTTATCCGAATTAATTCCGTCGCATTCCCTCGTAATAATGCCCGAGGTCTTTACACTTCACTTTTGACTTTTAGATCTATATCATTACTTTTCTGAATGATAAATTTTCCATTATGAATGTAAAAATCAAAGGATATAAAAGATTTTCTTGGAGTCATAATTTTTAGAATATTCTTTCCATCCTTCTGGAATTTTTTCTTAAATTTCAAAAATGTTCTGTAACAGGTCACAAATTCATCTGCGGTTTTGATCACATTTTTTTGGTTCGGATAATTTTCATTGATCAGTATTGGTCTTTCAAGCTGGTTTCGATTCCCCATTATAAGAAAGGAGTATGGATAAATGACTTCCAATGTATCATTCGAAGGATTCCCATTCAGTTCAAATTGGTATAGATCTAAATCCAATGCCTTTTGTTTGAATTTATCTTTATCAAAACAGACTTCAACTAGAATTAGTGTCTCCTCTTCTGAAATATTCGCTTCAAATTGATCCTTAAACTTTGAATGATGAATATTATTTGGATCATTTAAAACCAGGCTCGTATTTTCTTTTTCGAAATAGAAGCCATTTAATTGGTACAGATTCGTTCCATAAAAGGAAGATTCTTCAAATTTCAGATTGGAACTTTAGATCAATCGATGTTCCGAAGTGATTCCCGGAGAGACCAAGGTCAACGAACTACAAGAGGTCTTCGAAACTACTATGAATACAAAAATCTTTTTCATTTTTCTCCCTCGCTCTGACTTTAAAAATTGAGCATGATATCTTAAAAGAAACAAACCGAATCAAATCCGGGCCTCATTCAGACTCCCTTGGATAGTATTTTTTAGTTTATAGAAGACACACTTCCAACTCTATACATTGACCATTTTTTCGATGGCTTGAAATAGTTTTGTTTGTTCCGCTTTCGTCAGTTTGGAATGTAAAAATGGAAACTTCTTCAGAAACTGTGATTTGATGTCCACTTTTGGTTTTTGTTTGGGAGTGGCCTTTCGTTTGTTTGCCAAGTTTTTTAGGGCTTGTTTGAATTCGGTTGGTCCAGGATTAGATTGTTTTGCACCTTGTGCCAGACGTAAGGCTTCTCTGTAAACGGCCTTGTAACGTTTCAGTTGAGGAACAGAGATTCCATGTGTTTTTGAAATCTCGGCAAGAGTTTTGCTATCCTTTGACGATAAATCTCCACCACGATTATCTTTTTGGAATGTGTCGGGAAAAAGATTCACTAAGATGTAGATGACTTGTGCCGGGTCTTTGATTTGCCGTCTGTCAAAGTTGTCCGACAACATCAAAACTTCTAATTCCCGAAGGGTGATTTTTCCTTCGATGTAACGAACTGGTGCTTCTGTGATGCCGAGTTCCTTCAGGGCTTTTTTACGGCGGTGGCCAGTAATAAGAGTGTTTGGTTTTAAAGAAAATCCAACGGCGTTTGCTCTTGGACCAAATACGATGAGAGGATCATGGATTCCCCCCTTTTTGATTCGGTCGACAAAACGTGACCAAGCCAATTCATCTTCTTTTTTGGATTTATCCCAATAGTCAAAGAACTTGATGTTATCGGGATGGTCGAGAAGTTCCGAAACATTGGCATTTCGAACAGGACTCAGTTCCCAGTTTTTGTTTGTTTGGTTTTGGAGTGAAAAGGAATCCTTATTGGATACTAAAATGTTCTGTCCAAGGGACTCGAACATGGCAGACTTTTTTGTTTTTGCACTCATAAAGAAATCACCTCACTTGCTAAGGAACTAAATTCTTGTTCGGATTTGGATCCTGATTTGAGAAGATTGCCTTTCATGATCGACGATTGCACAGCGGCCGATCTTGTGATAAACGATTTTGTGTATTTAAATTTCCCTTCTTTTAGGATGTCGACAACATCATCTTTAGTTTTCTCAGAAACCATAGAAGGAACAGCAATGTGTTTCGGAGTTTTTAATCCTGATCGACCAATGAGTTCCACTTGTTTTTTGGCTTTAAGAAGACCAGACAAACTCCAACGATCATACGTGAGTGGAGAGAGAACAATGTCGGCGGCATAGAGTCCAATTTTGAATTCATATACTGGAGATGGTGGAGTGTCGATGATGACATAGTCAAAAGGCAAAGCAGAAATTTCCTTTTTGGAACGAAGGAGTAAACCCGGATCATTTTGAGTTTCGGATCCTAAATCTTGTAAATCCGGAGAGCAAGGTATCACCGTGATCCCTTGAGACTGAAACATACATTCTTTTAATTGTTTACGATCGGAAAAGGCTTGGTAGGCATTTTTTTTATCAATTTCTTCGATGGAAAGATCACGAAGGAAAAAGTCAGTAAGGGAATATGACTGAGGGTCCAAGTCGATCACTAAAACTTTTTTCTTCAATTGGCTGATTGCCAATGCCAAAAAAATAGAAATTGTGCTTTTGGAAACGCCACCTTTCAAACTTGCCGAAGTGATAATTCTCATTGAAAACCAACTTAGAATGAAATCAGAATAAATTCAAATTTTAATTCTTCTGGAGAGCAAAAAACCAAAGGATCACGGTGATACCTTGGGAGGATACTAGGAAATCCGCCATTCATCTTTCTATTCAAAGTAACCTTTGTTTTTGGATTGTAAGATTTTTTTACCTAAGTTTAACTTGCGAAACCATGAAATTGCTAGTTCTGATTTTCCTGTTTGCAATCCAAATCTCAATTTTGTTAAACTGCAGAAATAATAGCGAAGAAAAATGCAAATACGATGCGAAAAAACGATTCCGAGATTTTTGTATTGGTGGTTTGATTTAAAATCCAATTGTGAATCCCGATGGAAATAGCCTAGACCAAGTCTACACGGAATGTTTTTAAAATGCTTATAAACTCGAACAATGCAATAAAAAATCTGAAAACATAGACATTTACTCAATTGTTAATTGACCAAGGCTAATAATAAATCTCTAGATTATGCGAAAGAATACTGATATGAAATCAATTTCAGGAAGTTACAATACCAAAAGGATGCTAAATTCGATTGGGAGATATTTCTTTACATAGAAATTAATTATTTTGGGAATCCTGTGAAAGTATATATATTATTTCTTGTTTTGGTTTTATCCATACAACCTCTCATATCGAAAGAGATTGATAGCGGTAAATGTGAAGTCTATAGAAAAGGTAACGAAAAAGAATACCCTTCTTGTTTAAAAAACAAAAAGGATCACCCCTGCGAAATAGTGAAACAGGCAAAATCATGGAAGTAAGTAATGGATCTTTTAAAAGGAAAGGGTGTGATTGAAAACCCAAATACTTTAGTAGAATATACGTTCGATGGAGAGAATATCGAATATACAATTACTTATGAAGAAGGAACCATGATGGCTAAAAAATATGGAATCCGAAAGATATCAGGTTTTATTAAAATCATCAGCGACAATGAAGTTGAGTATAGTTTGTTAAAACCATTGGATGCCCCCTGCAAAGGTATCACCCATAAGGTGTCTTGTTCTGTTGTTGGTCAGATACTTACAATTGACTTTGAAGGAAAACCTGATATCTGCGGTATCATTTCATATCTATAGGTCGGACTGGAAATGATGGAGAGCGAAAAACCGTTTCCTCGAAAGACCAAGAGAAAGCCGTAACTTCAAACAAATAAGGAAAACCGGAGAACAACTTATGAAACAATGCATCCTTCTTCCAATCCTCGTTTTTCTATACCCACTTGCCGTTTTTTCGGACAAACAGAAAGGAAATGGGCCAATTGATTTTTCCAAGGAAGCACCGGTTCATCCATTTTATGAGTCATACAGTGGGAATGGTAACATGAACTGCAAAGAGAAACAAGAGTGTATGTCAAATTGTACAAGTTCGGTGTATGTGTATACGAACCGGGGGAAATCTCTGGAGTCGGCACGCCAAGGTTGTATTGCGGATTGCAATCGGATTGTTTGTTTGCCAGAGAATAAAAAGTAATCCATTGCGAGATCACGTAATGGATAAAAAATCGTTTCAACTTCCATGCTGAGTGAGAGCTTATGCGCCAGCGATTGCAGCGGAAATCCTTTCCGGTAAAGAATCCGATTATGATTTTAATTTTGATTCGGAAAGATTGGAGCGGAAAGCGCGGTCACATCGAAAATCCATTTCATAAATACTAACTAATGTGAGGTGCCCTTCTGATTCAGTGACTCAAATAACGGCCGCAAACGAACTAGGCTTACCGACGTTTTTAACAAAAAAAATGCTTGTACTGTTTTGGTACTTCGGTTAGGGTTGTTTGTAAGTAATCCTTAATCGGGTTAAGTCAAACGCCCTGGAAGGTGTGGTAGCCAACCAGGGCAAATTTCTCCTTCAAAACCAACTCACCTTTGCACCACCTCCGAACTTTCGTTTGGGTCACAGTGAAAATTTCAGATTTATGTCTCTTTTACTTATTGACAGTTTATCGACATCGGTACATTTAGGGATCGTTCGGTGGACACTGCCGGACACGGCTCTACCACATAGCCGTTTTGACTTAACTCGGAATTCTTAAAAAAAGTTCCGACGGAACGTTCGAAAGAACTTTCCCATCTCTCGATTTTACTTGGACCGAAGGTTTGTCTCATTTTGAAAAACCAATGGCAAGTAGAGTAGGGGAGGTATGCGTTCGATGAATGCATTGGCATAGAAACGACCAGATGCTCGTAGCCGGAGTCAGTGTTCATTTGGAAGAAGGAACCTAAAATGAAAACCAACCGAACAGGAATTTGGATTCCCAGGGAGATTGAATGCCTTGTGGATTTGAGTGTTTCTGAAAAGTATCTGCTTTCAGAAATTCGATCGTTAACATTGGCGAAAGGGTGTTTTGCATCGAATACTTACTTTGCGAAACTGCTTGGGAAAAAACCCGATACCATCTCTCGCATGATCTCCAAACTTCGAAAACGAAACTATATCGCACAACTTTCCTTCGATGGAAGGAGACGTGAATTGTCTTACTGCTTAGGAATTGTATCCGAACCGGAAGTGGAAACAAAGACGAGTGCTCCCTTACAAAAATCCAAGGCAGATTCGGAAGTTTCAGCAGTTCCTTTTGTACCTAGTACAACAAAAGTACATAACATAAGTACAAAGAATCCTTTGGATGTTTGGAAAGAGTTTTTGCATTGGACAAACCAATTGGCACCATCCACTCGCATTCGGATCCAGTCGGCCCTTGGACCAGAGAGTTTGACCAAACAGGATCGGATCTTTTGGGAAAATTTTACGGTGAGACTTCGGCCTATGTTTGGGAGTTAGGTGGAACAACAGATAACCTTCAATATTAAGAATACGGAAACCAAAAGTATTATTAGGTAGTTTCAAAGTTTTGCTTCCTTTGAGAAGGATTTATTGATCGGACGAATGTACAGATCAATTAGTGAAAGGAAGACTAATGAGAGCCAATGTCTATACTATTGGTTTTGTCTTGAAGGATGTAAATCGAAAGTTAGGTAGGAAAGGATTCTCAAAAAAACATTTGGAAAATACAGACTAATTTTTATAAACAAAATATTCCGGGTTTTGTATGAGCGAACGTGTAAGTTAACTGAAATAGATGGAACTAATTGATGCACAATCGTACCTTCATCAGAAAGAAAATTAAACTAAAGTTAACTTGAAAAATAATAATCCTGGGTATGCAGAAATTGCAAGTTAACTTTAGTTTAATCTCAATTCGTTTGTAAGGTACTTTCATACTTTAATGATCCTGTTGGGGCTAATACAAATGGAAAACATGCAATTAGGAAATAAAACTCTCCAAATATTTCCTAACAGAGTTTGTAGATAATAACGCAACTAAAACGAAAAGTGATCTACGAGTATATAAATCGGCCAGAGCATAAAAGATAAACAAACTTGGATCAAAATGTAGCATATAGGAAAATCTCTTCTATCTTTAGATGTCAATTCTTTAAATTAACAATTTCACGATGGCATCCTGATGTAATAAACGGTTCCAAACTAAATACTCTCCAAAATACCTAATTGTTCAAAGTTACTTTATAGTCTTAAAAATTTCTAAGATGTTTCTGAAAATTTGTTGCCAAATTCCAGAAACATCCACATACTAACACCATGCGTAGGTTTCTGGTTCTATTTCTAATGATTGCTATTCCTTTTGGCTCGGATTGTAGCGATCAAATGAAGCTTACTGGAATTTGTCATCTCACCAAAGCCAATGTTAAAAAAAGTATTCTTAAGTGCCATCAAGAAAATCAAACAGCCAAAGATAGTTGTGAGTGTGCCAAGTCGAAACCTGTTATTATTTCTAAATCTGCTTCTGATTTCGTAAGTATATTTTTTGCTCAGCTTACTTTTATCACTTCAACTTATGTAAGTTTTGACTTAGAAAAACCCCTTCTTGAATTTGTCTTTGTACCAAAAATACGATTAAGAAATTCAGACGATTCATATTTAGAAACGATTCATCTACTTCTCTGAATATATTCTCACACACTGACTTTTAGTCTGTTAAGTTGATTATGTATGTTTCACTGGAGGATTTTGATGAAGCGTCTGGTTATTATTTCGATTTTACAATTTGCGACGTCTATTAAGGGGCAAGAAATTGAGCCTTTCTTGGATTCTTTAATTTCTTCTCATCCTGAAATTCGCGCGCTGGATGCAGAGCTAAAATCCAAACATGCGAATGCAGGCCATGAGACCACATACCCTGATCCGAAAATAGGGATTTCGTTTCGCAACTATCCAACGAGATCTTACTCCCTTAACAACAGGGCATATGATACACCAAGTATGACAGGCATTGAGTATAGCATTTCTCAGGAGATCCCTTTTCCGGGAAGGTTGACTTTGCAGGGGAAAGTGAGGAAACTTGAGGAAATTGAGTTTTTACATTTTTCCAAATCTCGAAAAAATCAATTTTTGTTAGAGTATCTCTCCCAATTAATTCGATTTAGAAGTGCGAACTTAAAAATTAATTTAAACAGCCAGATTCAAAAGACTTTAGAGAGCCAAAAAGTTATTTCTGCTTCCAATTTTGCCACTGGGAGTTCTGCTCTAGATAAAACACTTAAACTGCAAATCGAAGGAACAATCTCACTAGACCGACAAATTGAACTAACTCGAGATAAAGACAATGCAAAGGCGTTTTTATCTTATTATGTAAGCGATTCTGTTAGTCTAACAAAAATTTTAGAAACAGACTTAACCAAATATCTCAGTGAAAAACATTTATTTATTAAAACAAATAAAGCAAATCTAAGGCTTAACCTAACTGAAAACCCCAATTACAAACTATCTTCGGTTGCCGTTGAACGTGCTAAGAACGAAAGTAAACTTTCTAGCCTTCTTCATGCTCCTGATACAGAACTTTTCTTTGCATACATGCGCCGCCGAAATCAAATTATTGCAGTAGACGATGGGCCACTGAATTATCAAGTAATGGATCAAACAGAATATAGAGGAGATTTATTTTCAGTCGGAATAAATGTTCGTGTTCCCGTTTGGTCTTTTTTTTCAGCACATGATTTAGCGGAACGTTCGAATGAAAATACGAAATCCAAAAGTTTCGAGCTGGAGAAAAATAAACTCTTTTTAGAATCAAACTTTGATAAATTACTTTTAACATTTGAGTCGTTGGAATCTCAAATTGAATTATATGAAAATAAATTAATACCCGAATTGAACAAGAGTTTATCAGCTTCATCGGCTGGTTATGCAAGTGGTAGCAGTAATCTAATTGAAGCATTGGCGTCTAAAATTGATTTATTGAAGGCATACGTCATGCTCGAGGAAGTGAAAGAAAAGAAAGATCTAACTGTAATTCTGATTTTGGAACTCACCGACTCTCTACTTAAGGCAAAAAACAATTAATATGAAAAAGAAATCAATTTCTATCATCGTAATATTTCTGATATTCTCTTTCTTGCAATTATGTAAGAAAGAAAAAGAAACCTGGTATTGTCCCATGCACACGACCTATACTTCCGATAGACCCGGTCAATGTCCTATATGTAATATGTCCTTGGTAAAGAAGGAAAAAACAGTTTCGTCCTCTAAATCAAACCATCTTGCATCACATGAGCATAACGATGAAACTTCCGTTTTGAGAGATCCTAAGGAAGAGAATATGATCTCACTGTCGGAAGAGAAACAAATCTTAATCGGAATCAAAACTACAAAGGCGGAAATCAGAAATCTTTCCAAGTCAATCATGGCCTATTCTAGAGTGGCTTATGATCCAGAGCTGTATACAGCAATCTTAGAATTTCGAGAAGCTCGAAAGGCTACGAAGTTGCTCGCAGAGAATCCAACAACATTATCGAATTCGCTTGTCAGTTCAAGCATAGTTCGGCTCAAACAACTAGGCCTCTCCGATTCTCAAATAGCCGAATGGGGAAATGCTACCCGAAATCCAGATGAATTGATTTTGGGGAGTAAGAATGGCAAAGCTTATATATACTCCTCAATTTATGAATCTGATATTAACTTTGTAAAGAAAGGTCAGATAGTAAATTTGAAAGTCGATTCCTTCCCTGACAAAGTATTTAAAGGTAAAATTCAGAGTATAGATTCCATATTAAATGAAAAAAACAGGACCCTTCGATTTCGCTCTTACGTCGTTGATAAGGAGAACTTACTTAAACCGGAAATGTTTGGAAATATCGAAATTTCCATTTCTTTGAAAAAAACTCTTTCGATTCCTAAATCGGCGGTTCTGAATACAGGTAAACATAAATTAGTCTACAAGAAAATTTCCACAACGGAGTTTACTCCAGTTATGGTCAAGACTGGAATGGAAACCGATGACTTCTATGAAATTTTGGAAGGATTAGTTGAAGGTGATGAATTAGTATTTGAATCGAATTTCCTGTTAGACTCCGAAAGTAAAATTAAATTAGGAGGTTCGTCAAATGAACACTCCCATTGATTCAAATTCGCTAACTTCTAAAATCATTCGTTTCTCCGCTCATAATAAATTTTTAGTATTAGTTGTAATCGGGGTAATGCTCATCGGCTCCTATTATTCGATGACTAATATTCCGCTTGATGCAATTCCTGATCTGTCGGATACGCAAGTCATAGTCTATTCTCGTTGGGATAGAAGTCCTGATATTATTGAAGATCAGGTTACTTACCCAATTATCACAGGCTTACTCGGTGCTCCGAAAGTGAAAGTTATTCGCGGGTTTTCCGACTTCGGCTATTCGTTTGTCTACGTTATCTTCCAAGATGGGACTGATATTTATTGGGCTAGATCTCGTGTATTAGAATACCTATCTCGAATTCAATCCAGGCTTCCAGAAGGTGTGCAAACTGAATTGGGCCCCGATGCTACTGGTGTTGGATGGGTTTTTCAATATGCCTTGGTAGACAAGATTGGAATAAACTCATTAGCCGATATTCGATCCTTTCAAGACTTTAAACTGCGTTACTTGTTAAACGCGATCCCGGGAGTTTCAGAGGTAGCAGGCATTGGCGGTTTCAAAAAACAATATCAAATCACTGTTAACCCAATTGCCTTGCAAGCGTATAACATTTCCATGGAATCGATTGTGCAAAAAGTTCGAGAATCTAATCAAGAGACTGGCGCACGTCTAATGGAATTGAGTGGTGCTGAGTATATGATCCGAGGCAAAGGATATATTCGTAACCTAAGCGACATAGAGGAGATTAGCTTAGGCACGGATACTACCGGAACACCAATTCTCGTAAAGAATGTTGCACAGGTAGATCTAGGCCCTGATTTGAGACGTGGTATTTCTGATTTAGACGGAAATGGAGACACCGTTGGTGGAATCATTGTTATGCGTCATGGTGAGAACGCTCTTTCGGTAATTGAAAAGATTAAAGAAAAGATTAAAGAAATAACTCCATCTCTCCCTGAAGGATTGGAAATAGTCACTACGTATGATCGTTCATCGCTCATTATGAATGCGATTACGAATCTAAAAGAAAAATTGCTCGAGGAAATGGTTGTAGTTTCTTTAGTTATCTTGGTTTTTCTATGGCATTTTCCTTCTGCAATTGTGCCTATTCTAACAATTCCAATTTCTGTTCTCATTTCGTTTATACCAATGTACACTTTCGGAATTCACTCGAATATAATGTCTCTTTCTGGCATTGCCATTTCCATTGGAGTTTTGGTAGATGGAGCAATTGTAGAAGTAGAAAATGCATACAAAAAATTAGAGGAGTGGGAGTCTGGTGGTCGAGTTGGCGATTACCATGCAGTCAGGCTTGAGGCGCTGTTAGAAGTAGGACCATCCGTATTTTTTTCACTGTTAGTTATCGCTGTCGCTTTTCTACCCGTTTTCACCTTAGTCGATCAAGAAGGAAGGCTTTTTCGCCCACTCGCATATTCGAAAAATTTGGCGATGGCAATCGCTGCTATTCTTGCTTTAACTCTCGATCCAGCCTTTCGAATGCTTTTTACAAGAATGGATCCATTTACTTATAAAAATAAATTATTAAATAAGGTCGCTACTACCTTATTCGTTGGAAAATACTACAAAGAAGACAATCATCCAATAAGTAAAATTCTATTTAAATACTACGAGCCGGCCTGCATTTGGGTTTTAGCGCACCCGAAAAAAGTAATCGCTACCTCAGTAACTTTAGTATTACTAACAATACCTTTGTATTTTCATCTTGGTTCTGAATTTATGCCACCACTATATGAAGAGTCATTACTTTATATGCCAACAACGCTTCCTGGAATCTCAGTTGCTGAAGCAGAGCGGCTTATGATAAATATGGACAGAAAGTTAAAAAATATTCCCGAAGTAGTGCGCGTGTTTGGTAAAGCCGGACGATCTGATACCTCAACAGATAGTGCACCATTCTCCATGATGGAGACGGTTGTTTCCGTAAAGCCTCAAAATGAATGGAGGAAAAAAGAAAGATTTTATTCGATATTGCCAGACTTCACTCATTTTTTATTTAGAAGCTTCGCACCAGATCGAATTTCCAGAGAAGAATTAATAGAAATCATGGACAAAGAAATTTCTTTTCCTGGTGTGTCTAACGCCTGGACCATGCCAATTAAAACTAGGATTGATATGTTGTCTACTGGACTGCGAACCCCAATAGGAATAAAGATACAAGGATCGTCGCTTGAAGAAATTGAACGATTAGGTATAGAGATCGAAGGAGTTTTAAAGTCTCTTCCTGGAGTTAGGTCTGTATTTGCTGAACGAACAGCCGGCGGTTATTTTTTAGATATCAATTTAAAACGAGAGAAATTAGCCCGCTATGGAATCACGATTGCGAGTGCACAAAATATCATTTTGACCGCTATCGGGGGAGAACCAATTACTCAAACAATAGAAGGGAGAGAACGGTATACTGTAAATATCCGTTATCCAAGGGCGCTAAGGGAGAATATAAACCAGCTAAAACGAATATTAGTTCCAACGCTCACAGATTCTCATATTCCTATCGGCGAAATAGCTGACCTTGAATTTAAAACAGGTCCTGCTATGATCCGAGATGAAAATGGATTTCTCACCGGCTATGTATACTTAGACACAGGCGAATCTGATATAGGTGGTTTTGTAGAAAAAGCCAAACTTATAGTATCCGAATCAGTGAAACTTCCGACTGGTTATACTCTACTCTGGACTGGTCAGTATGAAAACATCATTCGAGTAAGAGAGAGAATGATGTATGTAATACCTATTACCCTCTTTATTATTTTCTTTCTAATCTATATGAATACAAGTTCTTACATGAAGACAATGATTGTCATGTGTGCGGTTCCTTTTTCCCTTATTGGGGCTGTAGGACTTTTATTTATTTTGGATTATCAAATCTCGATCGCCGTCTGGGTGGGAATGATTGCGCTTATGGGACTAGACGCTGAAACGGGCGTATTCATGCTGTTATATCTTGATTTGGCACATGAAGACGCAAGAAAGAAAGGACTTTTGAAAAATGACAATGAACTAAAAGAATCCATCTTACACGGTGCAGTAAAAAGAGTTCGTCCCAAAATCATGACTGTACTCTGTGCGATGATGGGGTTACTCCCAATTATGTGGTCAACAGCGACAGGCTCAGATGTAATGAAACGAATTGCTGCCCCGATGGTCGGAGGTCTTGTTTCAAGCTTTGCATTAGAGCTTTTGGTTTATCCTGCCATTTATTATTTATGGAAACGAAGGGAATTGAGCGAGCTTTGAGTCTTATGACTAATTTCTTTAAAGGGGAAATCCAATGAACGACAAAAAAGAATTTATACCAGCCTTAGGCTACGAATGGTTAACCGGTTTCTATGACCTAACAATTAAGTTAACTATGCCTGAGAAAAAATTTAGAACAAAACTCATAGATGAGTTAAAACCAAAGAACGACGAAGCTATTTTAGAATTTGGTTTTGGAACAGGGCAAAATATTATTCTTGCCCACGAGCGTAATGCGAAAGCTAAACTAAGTGGTCTTGATATTGATCCAAAAGTAAGAGAAATTGCTCAATATAAAATCAAGAAACTAGGTTTCGACATACCTCTTGACCTCTACGAAGGAACAGCCTTCCCATATGCAGATAACTCATTTGATAAAGTTTTTAGTTCGTTAGTTTTTCATCAACTTGACGCAGAAACAAAATTAGCCTCCTTGAAAGAAATTTACCGAGTGCTGAAACCAAATGGGCAACTTATTATCGGTGACTGGGGAAAAGCAAAATCCAGAATGATGCGGCTTGCATTTTATATTGTCCAACTTCTGGACGGCTTTAAAACAACAAACGACAATGTAAATGGACTTTTACCAAAGTTTATAGAGCAAGCAGGATTTAGAAATGTAGCAGAGACTGATTTTATCAATACCAAAATTGGAACTTACTCTTATTATAAAGCAGAAAAATAGATGCGAAAATTTTTGAATTCATTAAAAGGAGAAAACAATGAATAAAATTAAATTAATGGGAATAGGATTTCTAATCCTATTTGAAACGACAGTTTGGGCACAGGATGTTTCCAAAGTAAAAGCAGAGCATCTTTCACAGGCTTCTAAATATGAAGAGTTAGCCAAGGCACAACAAAACATTATAGAAGATCATTCGAAAATGAAAAACGATTTTCAAAAAAAATATTGGATTAATGAAAAATTAAGCCCAAAGTTAAAAATAAAAGAAATGGAAACTCATTGCGATAAAATCATTGCAGATGCTAAATCTCAAAAAGCTAATTTTGAGATGATGGCTGTGATGCATAATTCTTTAGCAAAAGGGTTAGATAAAAAATAAATTTATAAGAATTCAGAATTAAATATAAGAATTTAATTCTGAATTCTTTTTAGGAGAGAACAATGAATACAATATTTAAAACAATGTTAATATGGATTATATGCCTTTTTACAACACAGGCATGGGCACATGACGGTAAGACAACAAAAGTCATGGAAGAGATGATAAAATTTCATGAAGCACTAGTAAAAGAAACTTCCGGTAAAATTGACACAAAAAATTTGACCGAACTTCTTACAAAAGGGTCGGATGATAAAAAAGACAATGAAGTTTTTAAAAAAGCAATTCCTCTTGCGGAAAAATTAGGTAAAGCAGAAAGCTTGCAAGATAAAAAGAATGCATACTCTTTATTAGTCGATGGATTAGCATCTGTTGTCGGACATCACGATAAATCAAAAGCAAATCTATTCTATTGCCCAATGGAAAAAAAGAAATGGATTGCTAAAGGGGATAACATAGTGAATCCGTATTTGAAGGATATGAGGGATTGCGGAGAAAAGTTGTAAATACAGCAACAAATACTTTTGCAGATAATAGCAAAAGTATTTGTTCCTAGGAAAAAGTTGAATGCGTTGTGTCAAATGGTCATAACGAATTGAAAAGGAATTTTAAAAAAGTTTTGCGTACTAAAGATGATAGTAACAACCTTTATCTTATTATTAAGTTTTCTGGAAACGGGTTTTAAAATTATCTGGTATTTTAAAACCCGTCGGATATTTGAATATTCATGGAGTGCATTCGGCTAAAAAATGAAAGAATTAATTGAATTTCATTTTACCGAATTAAAGCAAAATCTAAGTTTCTCAAAATTCTCAATCATTGCTTCTTTAATAATCTCAATTTTCATTTTACATACATTATCAATCAAAGGCAATAATGAAATCTGGACAGCGATTTCCATGAGATTGTATTATTTTCCTATACTATATGCTGTAATCTTTTTTGGATTTATCGCTAGCGCTGGTGTCAGTTTTCTTGTGGCTTCTGCACATCTATTCACAATGATTTCCGCAAAAAATCATTTTCACACAGTGATGTTGGAGCATTTTGTTGAAACTCCATTTCTTGTCATATTAGGATTATCTGCTGGATATTTCAGAGATGTTTTGATATTCGAAAAAAATAAAAAGAATGTAATCTTAGATCTATTTGGAAAGTATGTATCACCTCAAATAGTAGATGATATAATTAACAAAAATATCAATACCGAAGGAGAAGAGAAAGAGGTAGTTATTTTATTTTGTGATATTAAGGATTTCACAAAATTAGCAGAAAGATTAAAGCCTACAGATTTAATCTTTCTGCTAAATCGGTTTTTCGTCGAAATGATTGATATCATTTTACGCAATAATGGCTATCTAGACAAATTTATCGGAGATGCTCTTATGGTCGTTTTTGGAATACCAGAAGCTAAATCTGAAGATAATGAAACTGCTGTTAAAATTGCAGTTGAAATGATAAAGAGATTGAAGCAGCTTAACGGCGAAAATTACTTTGGGAATGAAAAACTAGAAATAACTATCGGAATTCATTTTGGAAAGGTGGTTGCAGGTAATGTTGGTTCATCGGAAAGAAAAGAGTATACGATTATCGGAGATAATGTAAATCTTTCGGCCCGAATACAGGGTTTGAATAAGTTTTATAATTCTTCATTATTGATTACTGATACCGTCTATCAACGTATAAAAAACAAATGTTCTAATATAAGAGAAATAGATTCAGTACGAGTGAAGGGAAAAACGAATTCATGCAAAATATATGAAGTTTATTCGCATTTGGGCATTGAAGAAATTATCAGTAAAGAAAATAATCGAACTTGCTTTTTGGACGGGCTTGCACACTTCAGAAGTGGCAATTTTCCTCAAGCTAAGATGTTTTTCGAAGATGCTTACTTTCAAAATCCAAACGACTATGTATGTAAGTTATATCTAGATAGGATAGAAATTTTGAAAAATGGCAATGTTGATGATTGGGATGGAATTTATGATTTTAAAGTTAAATAAAGTAGGCCATGCTGAAAACCTCAATTATGGATTATGTTTTTTTGAATAGGAAATTTCATCAAATGACATATTTTTTATATTTATTCGTGCAGCGGAGTGTTGGCGATTAATTTATGAAATAGAAATTTATTGGGAAAGGATTCGGAGAAAACTTCAAAAATATTTCGAAAAATTTATATAATTTTTTTATCACTTTGTGAATAGTTCTTCATACTTAAGCTAATAAAATTATCCTAATGCATTCACAAGACAATGTAAGATATAAAAAACATTTCACCCGGCGTTTTTTATATCGGTTGAAAATTCACAGCCATATTTGCGCCTAGGCGTTTATAATTTCAAGTAACCTTCTTTAAAGCCTTTATCTTCTTGATTTCGTTTAGCTCGATACCTCCAAATTTATTAAACCAAACGTAAAGGTCTGTTTTGTGATTTCTATTTTTATTGAACGTCCTTTATTGGAATACTGGATTCTGATTCTTGTATCATTCGGAATATATTAATTTCCTTAATCTTCTTTCTTGTCGGAGAAAACTAACTTAAAAATCGGTTTAGTTTTTTGAATACAATGTAATGTTTATTAAAATAAATAAAAATGAAAAATTCATTGCGTGTTGGAATGAAAGAAAATTCGGCGGAAGGGTTAATTTCGGATATTGCCTGAAGTGAGTTTTGGAGAAAAGTGAACAAGGATGCATAATTCGTTAGATAAGCAGTACTAGATCAATTTTTTAGAAATTACTCGAATTTAAGTATTCCTAATAACAGAGAAACGCTAACCTTTCTTGCAAAAAAAGAGGCGTTAAGAGTTAAGGCACAGTATACTCATCCGAGTAAAAACAAACAAATCAAAGAAACATTCGCATAAGGATATAGAAATTCTATTCTAAAAGCTTAAGAGCCTGCTCCAGCGAGAATAACAGCTTGAATTGGGTTTCGTTTGCCAAATTAGATGTATCTAGATCAGAATCATTTGGCTATGTTAAACAGTTACACCATCCCTTTGTAGACATTAATAAAGGTCTAACAGATTTTTTATAAGAGAATTGGGCGTGGTCTCCTAATATGAAAAGCTAATGTTTGATTGAAATTCTATATGAAGTTTAAAGGAAATATCTTTGTCTATGGAGCAAGAAAATTAGAAAAGCCAAAATTTGCAGTAGATATCAGACAAACAGGATAATAATTACGACAAACTCGAATCAGTTAAAACAGATCGCTCCTGATTTATTTCCTTGTAGGTCTAATTTCGAAATTAAAGTAAAGAACGGCCTGCCTTATGTATCATAAATCAATTTCTTATTTTTATGGATTTAGCTATGTATGATTTTTGACTTGCTTTATACATTAGTTGTTAGATGGAAAATGAGTTTGGGTGGTGTTTTGGAACTGATTGCCGGTGCCGTTATACTTGCGATTAAATCTAAGAATTCAAATAAAGACATTATCTTTCGTGTTGACGAGAATAGAACTGTTGCAATGAAGACATTCGGAAAATTTTGGCAATGACCTTATCTAGCGACCTAATAAAGGAAGGTTCCGAGAAAATAATATAAATGGAAAATGGTTCCATTCATTCAGTGTATGGCAACGTCATATGGGAAAAAACGGACTAATTGGTTCGGTCATACTCTCAATGTTTTGCTGAGGAATACCCGATGTCTTATATGGAAATCAAATTGATTGCAGTTGTAAAGGTAGGATCTTGTTTTTCAAATTCTTTAAATCGTTTTTAATATCCAAAGATTATGATTTGGAATCAAGTGTATATTCAGCTACAAAAAGCGAATTTCCCAAGTCGGTAATTTATTGTTATCTCCAAACTATATTTAGAACGAATCTAATTTTATTTTTTGAGGTTGCGCATAACAAAAAATAATTCAATTCAGATTTTGTTCTTCTTGAACATGGTTCTTAAAGATTAAAATCTAGAACGATCATCGGTTTTGCAAAAAAAGATGCCATGGTAGTGAAAGGTAAGTGGTATAAACAATTTTGAAATTTCTTCAAAGATCTGGAAGTTGGCAGATTGATTGGGTCTGAAACAAATGTAAAAATATTTCACTTGATTTAAACGGTCAATTGCCGGCTTTTAAGAGTTAACATATGATTAGTCAACTCATGGAGTAGACTAATCAAGTGCAGTCAAGAAGGATAGGCCTGGTATATTGGCTGGATTTTAGCTTGGGAAATTCTGGAACAAAAGTAAAATATTTATAGTGATCTTTAGGATAGGATAGGATAGGCAATGAAATTATTTTTTTGTGATATATTAAAGACAATTTTTGTAGCGATTTTATTTTCGATTTTTGTCCTATGCAACAAAACAGAACAAAAACCAGTGATCAATGAACATGCTAGCCATGAAACTAAAACGAGACAATTACCAACCGAAGCCGTTAGGGATACAGACTTAGAAATATCAAACCAACTTACATTAAGCGAAAGAGAAATTAGAATGGCAGAAGTGGAAGCAGTTCCTGCAAAGAGAATACAGCTCACTTCTCAGCTGAAATCATTTGGGAAAATTCAAATCAATGAAGAAACTTATACAACTATCACGAGCAGAATTGATGGGTATATCAACAAAATCTTTGCAAATTTTACAGGCGTAGAAGTAAAAAAGGGAGATCATATTCTCGAAATATACAGCCCGGATTTGATTCTTGCGCAAAATGAATTATTATTATCTCAGGACATGGAGTCCATGCCTGATCTTGCCTCTTCTGCGAAGCAGAGACTTCTCAGATTAGGAATCACTGATTTACAAATTGAAAATTTAATTAAAACAAAGAAGATTCAGGAAGGTGTAAAAATCTATTCTCCCGTTTCTGGAACCGTTATCGAAAAAATGGCTTTGGAAAAGGCAGCTGTAAAACCCGGCGATACACTTTTTAAGTTATCAAACTTAGAGTCTGTTTGGGCAGAAATTGATATCTATGAATCAGAATATCCATTTATACGTTATGGGCAATCTGTCTCAATTACCGCCGAGAGTTTTCCAGGAGAAAAATTCAAAGGAAGAATTTGGCTCATTAAACCTGCGGTTTCAGAAGAATCCAGAACGATTAAAGTGATCGTGAATATTTCCAATAAAAATAGAAGATTGAAACCCGGTATGTATGTAAGTGCAAACATTAGCGTACCTGTTTTATCAAATGGAAAAGCGGCTCCTTCTGGTGTGGAAGGTAAATATACATGCCCCCAACATCCCGAAATCATTCGTGATACCCGAGGTCAATGTCCTATTTGCGGAATGACTCTAGTGCAAATTCCTAAGATTGATTTGGATGATAGGAATGCTAGTAAATATGTACTAGTAATTCCTGCGTCGGCTGTACTTGATACGGGAATTCGTAAAATCATTTACGTTGAAAAATCTGCAGGAGTATATGAATCGCGAGAAATAATTCTAGGAGCAAAAGCTGGAGATTATTATCCCATCTTAGGTGGTCTGGAAGAAAATGAAAAGGTAGTAGTAAGGGGTACTTTTCTTTTGGATAGTCAGTTCCAAATCAAAGGTCTTCCAAGTGTTATGAATGAAACCGGCAAAAAACAAGATATAAAACATTCGCATTAAGGTATTTAAAGAAAATGAATCTATTAAATAAACTCATCGAATGGTGTCTTAAAAACGGATTTTTAGTTTCTCTTTTTGGTATTGCGATCGTAGGTGCAGGTTATTATGCAATGATCAATACTCCTGTGGATGCAATACCAGATATTGGTGAGAAACAGGTGATTGTATTTGCAGATTGGCCGGGTCGTTCGCCACAAGATATTGATAATCAAGTGACATATCCGCTTTCTATTAGCCTTAGTGGAACTCCTGGAGTAAAAACAATTCGTTCCATGTCGGGACTTGGATTCTCCATGCTTTTTGTCATTTTTAAGGATGAAGTGGATTACTATTGGGCTAGGTCTCGTGTATTAGAAAGACTCAATGTAGCTCAACAAAGATTACCTGTCGGAGTGATTCCAGTTCTTGGTCCAGATGCAACTGCTCTGGGACAGGTATATTGGTACACAGTAGAAGCAGAAGGTTTTGATCTGGCGGAGTTACGTTCAGTTCAAGACTGGTTCATCCGTTATCAATTAAATTCTGTTGAAGGTGTCTCTGAAGTCGCAACAGTTGGAGGGTTTGTAAAACAATACCAGATCAATGTTAATCCAGATAAGCTCCGAGCTTACAAAGTTTCTCATATAGATTTATATGAATCTGTAATGCGTTCTAATCTCGATGTGAGTGCGAAGGTGATTGAAAAAGCTGGAATGGAATATTTCATTCGTGGTGTTGGGTTTATTAAGTCAATTGAAGATATTGAAAATATAGTAGTAAAGGAAGAAGAAGGCACTCCTGTCTTTGTTCGAAATGTTGCAACAGTAACAATAGGTCCTGATTTTAGAAGGGGTTCACTTGATAAAGGGGGAGTTGAAGCAGTTGGTGGCATTGTTCTTATGCGATATGGGGCCAATCCACAAGAAGTAGTTGATGAAGTCAAAAAGAGAATCAATTTGATTTCAGTAAGCCTTCCTAAAAAAACTCTAGCGAATGGGAAAGTGTCCCAGGTAAAGATCGTTCCATTCTATGACAGGACAATTATTGTAAAGGAAACTTTAGATACTTTAAAAGATGCACTTTTGGAAGAATCAATTCTTTGTAGTATTGTAATTTTAGTTTTTCTAATGCATGTAAGAAGTACAATATCTGTTCTCGTTACCTTCCCATTAGCTTTTTCATTATGTTTTATACTCATGTATTTTTTTAAAATTGATTCCAATATCATGTCGCTTGCAGGTCTAGCCATCGCAATAGGTGATGTAGGTGATATGGGTATTATAATGACAGAAAATATATACCGACATATCGCAAATGGAGATAATCAAAAATCGCATTTTCAAAAAGTATATGAAGGTACAACTGAAGTTGCAGGAGCGATTATAACCGCAGTTTCAAATACAATATTTTCCTTTATCCCAGTTTTTTTTCTAACAGATCAAGAAGGTAAATTGTTTCGTCCACTTGCATTTACGAAAACCTTTGCCATAAGTGCGTCGGTAATATTAGCAATAACGGTTGTCCCTACGATTTGTTTGCATCTATTTAAACCCTCAAAATTCTCAAAGGAAATTTCTAGATTGATAGCTGCTGGAATTGGATTTCTTTCAATTTTTATTTCAAAATTTGCTTTATTGCAATTAGACATTGGTAAATATTCTGGATGGCCAATCGCGATTACTATCGGTTGTATTATCGGATTACTCGTTAGCAGAATGTTGCAAGAAAAGTTTCTACCTATGGAAGAAAATGGAGTCGCAAAATTTATTGGAAAATACTATTCCATTTCACTTCGCTGGGTTCTTGGGCATAAAATTGTTTTTATGATTTTACCGATTTTGATTTTGGTAACAGGAATCTCTATTTGGTCCAGGACAGGCAATGAATTTATGCCTCCCCTTGATGAAGGGTCTATCCTGTATATGCCCACCTTACTACCACAAGCTGGACTCTCTGAAGCAGTATCAATAAATAGTAAACAAGATTTAGCGATTGGAGCTGTTCCAGAAGTTCACTCTGTTGTAGGGAAGATTGGTCGATCTGGATCAGCTCTCGACCCCGCTCCAATTAGCATGGTTGAAACTATAATCAATTTGAAACCGGAATCAGAGTGGAGGAAAATTCCAGTACAGAGATGGTTTTCGGGACTGCCAAAATTTTTGAAAGCACCACTTGTTTTTCTTTTTCCAGAAGAAAGACAAATTACTAAAAATGAAGTTCTAAAAGACATTCAAGAACGTTCTTCCATCCCAGGTGTAATCCCTACATTTCTACAGCCAATTCAAGCTCGGATTGTCATGCTACAGACAGGATTTCGAGCGATGATGGGTGTGAAAATTTACGGTAAGGATTTGAAAGAAATCGAAAAGATTGGATTGCAGATGGAAGACATTCTGAAGTCAGTGCCAGGGACTGTTGATGTGATTGCTGATAGAATCGTAGGGAAACCTTATTTGGAATTTAATATTGATAGAGTAAAGATTGCTAGGTATGGTATTAATATTAAAGATGTTCAGGATGCTATCGAAATTGCAATCGGTGGTATGAACGTCACTGAAACAGTAGAAGAAAGAGAAAGATATCCTGTCCAAATTCGCTACTTGAGAGAGTTCAGAAATGATATTCCGGAACTTGAAAAAATATTCGTTCCTACTATTAATAAATCTACGCAAATACCTTTATCTCAATTGGTAACCATAAAAAGTGTTTTAGGTCCGCAAGAAATCAAAGGTGAGAAGGGATTGCTTACCGGTTATGTGACTTTGAATACTCGAGACAGAGATGAAATTGGTGTTGTAGAAGATGCCGAAAAGGCTCTTCAAGGTGCGTTGCGTGCTGGTCACTTAATCATACCTGCCGGTTATTATTGGGAATGGTCTGGTCAGTTTGAGAATCAAAGACGAGCAACAGCTCGAATGAAAATCGTAATTCCTGTTTGTTTATTTCTTATGTTTTTGATGTTATATATGGGTTTTGAAAGAAAGTGGATCGCCTTCATTATTTATTTTGGAGTCCTTGTATCCGCATCTGGTGGATTCATAATGCTTTCCTTATGGCATGTAAATTTATCTGTTGCAGTTTGGGTCGGATTTCTAGTTCTCTTTGGTGTAGTGGATGATGATGGAGTTGTCATCTCTACTTACCTCGAAAGCATATTTAAAAATGCAAAATTCAATAATATAGATGAAATTCGAGAAGCAGTTTTGCAGGGAGGGTTGAAAAGAATTCGTCCCTGTCTAATGACCGCAGCTACTACAATTTTTGGACTTGCCCCTATTTTTTGGTCAAATGGAAGGGGATCTGATATCATGCAACCAATGGCAATACCATCGGTCGGTGGAATGTTGATCAGCATAGTAACACTATTCATTGTTCCATGTTTATTTTGCGCGGTCGAAGAATGGAAATGGAAAAGAAGCGGAGTGACAAATTAAAGTATGGAATGGTACGCAAATACAGTTGAATCTATTTTAGTTGAATTGCGTTGCACTTTGCAAGGGCTGACTAGAGATGAAGTCATTGAAAGACAAAAAGAGTTTGGCAAAAATACGCTTAAAGAAGGAAAGAAGGTTTCTGGATTTCAAATATTTATTTCACAATTCACAAGTTTAATTATTTGGATTTTAATTGGATCTGCTTTTCTCTCTGGATTTCTCGGCGAATATATTGATAGTATTGTTATTATCTCAATTGTAGTTTTAAATGGAATTCTTGGTTTCTATCAAGAATACAATGCTGAAAAATCTATGGAAGCATTGAAAAAAATGACTACACCTCATGCTAAAGTTTTAAGAGATGGAGATATTAAATCTATTCCTAATCTAGAAGTTGTCCCCGGTGATATTATAGAGCTTGAGTCAGGTGACATCATACCTGCTGATGCAAGGATAATCTCAAGTTCAGAATTGAAAACCAACGAAGCTCCATTGACTGGAGAATCTGTTGCTGTTTCTAAAAACAATCATTCGTTATCTGGCACTGGTTTATCGATAGGTGAAAGAAAAAATATGCTTCATCTAGGAACAACTATTGTTACAGGAACAGCTAGGGCAATCGTCGTTGCAACGGGAATGAAGTCTGAAATCGGAAACATTGCACAGATGTTAGATGAAAATATTGAAGAGGAAACTCCATTACAATTGAAAATTAAGGAGTTCGGTAAATTCCTTTTACTGTTTTGTCTCGGTGTTGTTTTCTTATTATTTATTATTGGAGTTCTTAGGCAGATTCCGTTAATTACTCTTATTCTTACTTCAGTTAGTTTAGCCGTTGCTGCTATCCCAGAAGGTTTGCCTGCAATCATTACAGTGGCTTTATCTCTAGGTGTCGTGAGAATGTCAAAAAAAAATGCTCTAGTAAGGAAATTGTCCTCAGTTGAAACTTTAGGCTCGGCAAGCGTAATATGTACTGATAAAACTGGGACTCTTACTGTTGGACAAATGACTGTTAAATCTATATTTACGAACAGTGAAGTTTTTCAGATCACTGGAAGCGGATATAATCCGGAAGGAGAAATTACCGATTTAGAAGGTCAGATTAAATCGAAAGATCGAATTCCTGAAATTCTTGGTTCTTGCATGATACTTTGCAATAATTCGCATCTTTCTAATGAAAACGGAGAATGGATCAGTATTGGTGATCCAACGGAAACAGCTCTTCTGACATTGGCAACAAAACTTGGATTCAATTTTGAAGCTTGTAACAAAGAATGGGAAAGAGTTTCTGAAATCCCATTTGATTCAGATAGAAAAATGCAGTCCGTAATCTGTATAAATTCGAATCAAGTAAATCACTCATTTGTAAAAGGGGCACCTGATATAATACTTAAGAGGTGTAAAGATATCCAAACAGACCAGGGAATTTTTCCACTTACTTCGGAAATCAGGTCCAAAATCGAATCGCAATCCAAAGAATTTGCAAATCAATCTTTGCGTCTATTAGGGTTTGCTTATAAAGCAATAGATTCAGTAACTAATGGTAATCAAGATACTCTACCGGAAGATGATTTGGTCTTTCTTGGATTGACCGGAATGATTGATCCACCGAGAGCAGAGGTAAAGGAAGCAATCCGTAAATGCAATCGAGCTGGAATAAAAGTAGTCATGATTACCGGCGATCATCCTGATACTGCATTTGCAATCGCGAAAGATTTAAATATTGCATCTGATAAAAAACAGGTTCTGACTCCTTCTGAATTAGACACAATGGATGAAAAGGCTTTAGAAAAATCAGTTCGAGAAATATGTGTCTATGCCCGAGTATCCGCAAAACATAAGAGCCGAATTGTAAAGGCTTGGAAGTCTCAAAACGTCATCGTAGCAATGACTGGTGATGGTGTTAATGATGCACCAGCGATTAAGGCAGCCAATATAGGGATTGCGATGGGAAAGAATGGTACAGAAGTAACAAAACAAGCTTCTGATTTAATTTTAAATGACGATAATTTTGCTACGATAGTAAATGCAATTGAGGAAGGGAGGGGAATCTATAATAATATTAGAAAGACATTGCAATATTTATTATCTGGAAATATAGCTGAATTATTAGTAATGCTATTCTGCATATTAATCGGTCTTCCAATTCCCCTTTTACCAGTGCATTTACTTTGGATCAACCTCGTAACTGATGGACTTCCAGCATTATTTCTTGCATCAGATCCGATAGATACGGACGTGATGGAAGCACAACCCAAATCAAGCACAGAGAATCTCATCAATAAAGATTTTATAACTAATATGTGCCTAACAGGAGTATTAACTTCTTTAACTACTTTGGGAGTATACTTGTATGGATTGGAATATGAATCGGAAGAAATTGCAAGAACTCATGCTTTTGCAGTACTCGTTTTTATAGAATTATTTCGTTCTCTTTCCATTAGAAGTGAGAAACCAATTTGGAGAACTAATTTATTTGGCAATATGAAATTACTAATATTGATTCTAATAACAGCAAGTGTACAGATTTTTGGTCATCATAGTGAATTTTTCCGGAGTATTCTCAAAACCTCTATTCTGGATTGGGTAGATTGCTTTATGCTTTTAGGTGTCTCTATTGTTCCAATCTTCATACTGGAAATGTATAAGGTTGCCATTTCGAAAATCAAAAGCGATAATAAAGTATTTTCTTGAAGTCAGAAGGGGAACTCTCGGTTGATCATTCACATGAAATCAACCAATTTCGACAATCATCTAAGAAGGTAGAATATGAAAGTTAAAGACATCGTTTGTGGCATGGACATAGAATCAGAAACTTCAAATTTCAAACAGGTTTTTGAAAAAAAGAAATATTTCTTTTGCAGTGAAAAATGTATGACCAAATTTTTAGAAAGTCCTACAAGTTATATATTTAAGGAATTAGCTGTAAAAGATATCCCTCCATTTCATGACCAAACCTTGCATAGTATTTCTACACAAGAGAAAAAAAATCATCCAGTCCAATATACCTGCCCGATGCATCCTGAAATAATTCAAAGTGTTCCAGGAAGCTGCCCGAAATGTGGCATGACCTTAGAGCCAGTTATTACTAGCGGTGAAAAGGCTGATGATTCAGAATACAAATCTATGAAGTTAAGATTCATAGTAAGTTCAATTTTTACGGTTCCTATTTTTTTAAGCGCAATGAGCGATCTCATTTCATTCTTAAATCTTTCCAATTTTCTTGGAGCCAACAATGTGAATTGGATGCAAATGCTTTTTAGTATTCCCGTCGTTTTTTGGGGAGGTTGGCCGTTTCTTGTTCGCGCTTATCTTTCGATTATAAATCAAAGTGCCAATATGTTTACATTAATCGCCATCGGAACTTTGTCTGCTTTCTTCTATAGTTTGATTGCTCTCTTATTTCCGGGATTACTGCCAGTTGCATTCCAAGGACATGGGGGTATGACATTCTTATATTTTGAAGCTGCTGCTGTAATCACTACATTAGTGTTACTCGGTCAAGTTTTGGAATTAAAGGCACGCACGCAAACAGGTGCTGCAATTCGTTCGTTACTTGCCCTTACACCGCCAACTGCTACGAAAATAACGGAATCAGGCGACGAAGTTGTGGCATTGAAATCTTTACTTACTGGTGATCAAATTCGAGTAAAACCTGGGGAAAAAATCCCGGTAGATGGTTTAATTTTAGAAGGATCAAGTGATGTTGATGAATCAATGATAAGCGGAGAACCTCTAGCAATTTCCAAAGTAGCAGGGGATAAAGTGATTGGAGGAACAGTCAACGGGGAAGGCAGTTTCATTTTACAGGCAGAAAAAGTAGGTGAAGATACCGTTTTGTCGAGAATTATTAAAATGGTGAATGATGCACAAAGGTCTCGTGCTCCAATTCAAAAACTTGCTGATATAACATCTGCATGGTTTGTTCCTTTAGTTTTATTGATTTCAATTTCTACATTTATCGGTTGGTATCTTTTAGGGCCCGAACCAAAACTTTCCTACGGATTCGTGAATGCTGTCGCTGTTTTAATTATCGCATGCCCTTGTGCATTAGGTCTTGCAACACCAATTTCTATTATGGTTTCGGCTGGCCGTGGAGCATCCGAAGGTGTCTTATTTAAGGATGCTGCACAACTTGAAATATTGCATAAAATAAATACTTTATTTGTGGATAAAACTGGAACCTTAACTGAAGGGAAACCCGTTTTAACAGAGATAATCCCATTAAATGGAAGAAAAGAGAATGAGTTACTCGCTATTGCCGCAAGTATAGAGTCGAACAGCGAACATCCTTTAGCTCTTGCGATAGTCCAGAAAGCAAAATTAGATAAATTAGAATTAACCAAGGTCACAGATTTTTCTGCAATGGCAGGTAAGGCTGCAAAAGGAAAGATAGGTGACAGTATGTATTTTGTCGGATCAGAAGATATTTTTACAGAAAATCTCTCTAAAGAATTTGCAGATAAAGTGAATGAGATTCGCGAAGACGGTTCAACTGTTGTTTTCCTTTCAAAAGAACAAGTGCCCATTGGAATATTTGTAATTCGTGATAAAATAAAACCTAATACTCCAGCAGCAATCACGGAACTGCAATCTCTCGGAATAGAGATAGTAATGCTGACGGGAGATAATCTAAAGACTGCCCAGCACGTTTCCAAAACTCTTGGGATAACAAGAATTCATGCAGGGGTGCTACCTGAAGATAAAAAAAAATTTATCGACGAAGAAAAGAAAAAAGGGAGGAAAATTGCGATGGCTGGTGATGGTATTAATGATGCTCCTGCTCTAGCATTAGCTGACGTCGGAATTGCAATGGGAAATGGAACCGATATCGCAATGGAAAGTGCTGGAATTACCTTGATAAAAGGAGACCTTTCTGGTATAGCTCGTGCAATTAAATTGAGTCGAGCAACGTTTCTGAATATAAAGCAGAACATTTTTTTTGCATTTGCTTATAATGTTATCGGAATACCTATAGCAGCAGGATTATTATATCCGTTCTTTGAAATGTTGTTAAATCCAATGATTGCCGCACTTGCCATGAGTTTAAGTTCGATATCTGTAATAGGTAACGCATTAAGATTAAAAGTTATGAATGTGTAGGTTCTTAAACTATCTTTCAAATGGATTTTTTATCAATAGGATGCTGATCAAGGGCAACCTGCATACGTTTTCGGAACATTTACATAATGCTTTAATTCAGATTCTCCTTGACTCACATAACTTAGAAAAAATTGGGATCTCATCAATTACTTGCTTCTTCCCTTACAAATTGATCTCAATACATCCTTTACACACTAGATTTTAATTCTTCGATCCAGAACACGATGTACACACCAGGGGTGTGTCATGGCTTGGAAGGAGACAAACGTGTTTTAAGAGAGAATGAAATTTGTTGTCGCGTGGAAACGTGGAGGTTGGTCTCTCACAGACCTTTGCCATGAATTCAATATTAGTCGGGTCACTGGCTATAAATACTTAGAACAGTATGAGCTATATGGTCTTGATGGTTTAAAAGACAAAAGTAGAAAACCCAAACGGCACCCACACCAAACCCGAAAGAAGATCATAGAACTAATCTTACAGGAAAGGAAAGAACATCCGAGATGGGGAGCAAGGAAACTTTTGGCTTCTTTATCCGCTAGACTTCATATGATAAAGAAGTGGCCTCATCCAAGCACTGTCGGTCGCATTCTTAAAAATCACAACCTAATCAAAGCCCCAAAACGAAGGATCCGAAGGGAAAGTATCGAACAACCGTTTTCTCATGCACTTGGTCCCAATGATATTTGGTGCGCGGATTTTAAGGGTCATTTCACTGTTGGGAATGGAGAAAGATGGACTCCGTTAACCGTAACTGATGCATATAGTCGTTTTTTACTTTGTTGTGAGATTGTTGTTAAGGCGGATACAGCCAATGTAATCAATGAATTTACGAAGTTATTTACTCAATATGGAATGCCTCTTGCCATCCGAACGGACAATGGAACTCCGTTTGCATCCAATGCACTTGCTGGACTCAGTAAACTTTCTGTTTGGTAGATCAAACTTGGAATTAAATTGGAGCGAATCGAGCCCGGGAAACCACAGCAGAATGGTAGGCATGAACGAATGCATAAAACGTTAAAAGAAGAAACTGCGTTGCCACCAAGATCGAGTTTAGATGCCCAACAGAAAGCATTTCGGGAGTTTCAAAAGGAGTTCAACTATCTGAGACCCCATGAAGGAATCCAGAATTCATTTCCAGCGAAGCATTATCTGAAGTCCAAACGAAAGTTTCCCAAAAGGATCGTTAAAGGTTCTTATCCAACAAACATCATGATTGGTGAAGTGAATGATATTGGAAATCTACATTTTGAAGGACATCGGATCTTTTTATCTTCCGCTCTTGCATTAGAGGAAGTTGGTCTGGAAGAGATCTCTTATAGACATGTGAAGATTCATTTTTATGGAGTCAGTCTTGGAGTAATCGACTTATACACCGGAAAATTGTTGCAATTTAAAAACCCAATGCCATCCTCTTTAACGTCTGAATCAGGATTTTAATCATACTTTTTGTAAAGTATGTATTAAGACAAAACTGTAAAGGATGTACGAGTACACTCAAAACGGGTATGGGAAGGTCAGATAGGTAACAAAAGAGACAACTCACATAGGTAACACCTACAATGAGTATCGGAGGACAATCCGATGCCTTGGAAGGAAACCAAAGTGATAGAAGAAAGAATCAAGTTTATAGCAGCTGTTAAAAGTGGCAAATGGTGTTTTGCTGATCTTTGTAGAGACTTCAACATCTCAAGAAAAACTGGATATAAGTATTTAAAGAACTACGAGTCGGAAGGAATCGATGGACTCAAAGATAAATCCAGAAAACGAATCACTCAATCCAATGAAACTCCTGAAAAAATTGTTCGACTGATTGTAGATTTACGAGAAGAACATCCATCTTGGGGACCTAAGAAACTTCGGCCCATATTAAAAGCACGATTCCACAGACTAAAACACATTCCCAGTGAAACAACAATTGGTAATATCCTAAGGAAAAAAGGACTTATCAAACCAAAGAAGAAACGACCGAGAGTTCCACAATCTCTCTTTCCATTTTCTGATGTTGCTTCTCCTAATGATGTCTGGTGTGTCGACTTTAAAGGGCATTTTACCGTAGGAAACGGGCATCGTTGTGATCCATTGACGATAACCGATGCTCATAGTCGTTATCTACTTGCCTGCGAAATCTTAAGCAAAACGAATGTCGAGCAAACAAAAGCCGTCTTTGAAAGGGTTTTTAAAGAATATGGACTTCCAGTTGCTATAAAGTCGGACAATGGTGCACCATTTGCAAGTAAGGCGATTGGTGGCCTCACAAGTCTTTCTGTTTGGTGGTTGAAACTAGGGATTCGACCGGAACGGATCCAACCTGGGAAACCATCTCAGAATGGACGTCATGAAAGAATGCACCGAACTCTAAAAGAAGAAACTGCTTTGCCACCAAGGTCAAGCCTTGAAGCTCAACAGATTTCCTTTGATAACTTTCGATATGAGTTCAATCATGTTCGACCTCATGAAGCATTGGGATTTCTAACTCCAGCTAAAGAATACAAAAGGTCCATTCGCGAGTTTCCCAAAAAGATCTTAGAGGTTGCATATCCAACTCATATCGTTACTGATAAAGTTCACGAAAGTGGATTTGCGCAGTACGGGCCCCATCGAGTCTTCTTTGGAAATCCCTTCATTGGAGAGGTAGTTGGCTTTGAAGAGATCTCAGACAGGCATTGTCGCCTTTATTTTGCGAACGCAATTCTTGGAATTTTAGATTTGTATACGAGTAAAGTGTTGAAATACCAGAAGCTTTTGTATAGAATTGATGAATCAAAGTGTAACCCATGTGAGTGATCTAATGTGTTACCGATGTGCCTTTCTATACAAAGCATTAACACCTGTTAAACGACATAATCTATATTATCGCACGTTGCATATTGCTTCATAATTAATAGTATCTAAAATCAAAATAATGCTTCAAAAGTAAAAGTATTCGAAGTAACATTCTACCTCTTCTTTAAGTAAAGCAAACAAACACTCAAAGGGAGGTTCAAAATGGAGCTTACTTTGGACGAAAGACATGCAATCATTAAGATACTCTCGAGGAAGTACAGCCTTAGCTCGAAAAAACAAAAATCTTATCTAGTCGATGAACTTGTTTATTTGTCTGGTTTTAATCGGACCTATGCCACAAGAGTTCTCAGGCAATATGCAATCAATCCACAAAGACCAAAGTCCGTGAAACGATCTGGACGAACCACTATTTATGGTGACGATGTTAAAAAGGCTCTAGAGAAGATTTGGGTCATCATGGATTATATTTGTGGGAAAAGACTGGCACCTTTCCTTCCTGAAATCATCTCCAAATTGGAATCCTTTAATGAGATCGAATTTTCACTTTCCGTGAAAGAGAAACTCATGAGAATCAGTGCCTCAAGTATTGATCGTCTTTTGAAAGATGCGAAACGTAAACTCGGCAGGAAAGGATACTCAACGACAAGGCATGGAAAATATTATCTAATTGATCAAATACCAATCAAAACATTCGCAGAATGGGATCATACGGTTCCAGGATTTGTTCAGGTTGATTTGGTTGCTCATAATGGTGGCAATACCTATGGAGGGTTTCTGTCGACATTAAATGCAACAGATGTTTCTACTGTATGGACAACGTGCACCCTCGTCAGAGATAAAACACAATTTCAAATGCTAAAAGCATTTATAAAAATGAAATCCTCGTTTCCTTTCCCATTGAAAGGATTTCATTCGGATAATGGCGCTGAGTTCATAAATGAAACTATTGTTGCGTTTAAAGAAAAGTATCAACTTGAATTTACCAGAGGAAGAGCTTATAAGAAAAATGATAATCCACATATTGAGCAAAAGAATTACACAATTGTAAGAAGGAACACAGGTTACTTGCGATATGACAAACCCGAACATGCTGAAATTCTAAGGGAACTTTATCATAATCTCAATTTGTATGTAAATTACTTCCAACCCATTATGATATTGTTGGAAAAACATAGAAAAGGGGCAAAGGCAATCAGGAAATATGATTATCCGAAAACTCCTTATCAAAGATTGATCGAATCAAAGGAAATTGATAAGAAAACCAAACAAAAAGAAAAGGCTATCTACGAGACTTTAAATCCTGCAGATCTCAAAAGAAAAATCAATGAGTGTCAAAATCGTTTGATTCACTTGGCTGCCCCACTCCGTGCTCCCAATGAAATTGTAAAAGTGCGTAGGAAGAAAATGGTTACTCACACAATGAGTCCAAAAGAAAGAAATCATAATCTTAATAATCCAAATCCATTTCTCGAAAGACAGAAATTTGAAGAATTAAGAAGAGCAGCAAAATTAATTTGGGAGCAACGAAAATAAACTTGATACAAAACTCAAATGATAGGATAATCTTCGTTAACTTTGAATACCGAGGTTTTGAAGAAACAATCCTACGTTTGAATGCTATTTTTTTGGATCAAGTCGCGTTGCATATTGCTTCAAAATAGATAGTATTCCAAGGCATATCCTCCTAATGAAGGAAATAAGAGAAACTAGCATAGTTTACTTTATTCACAGAAATAAGGAAATTCGGTGATATGCAGTTATATGCCATAATTAAAAGGAAATCAAATGATCTCAAATTTACCAAATTCAATTCCAATATCAAAATTAAAAAATTTCCATTTTGGCGATGTAGATGGCATACATGATCAACTTCTAGATCATGCATATGTATTTTGCGGAACATCTCCATTTATACAAATTTCAAAAGCCAGAAAGCGAATAATCATTGGACCGAAAGGATCGGGAAAAACAGCAATGTTTCGCCTCATGAGAGATAAAAAAATTCCGATTCATTGCGATTCGGAAGAATTGAGAACGATCGGAATTCAAGCCGACTTAAATTTAAAATCTTTAAAAGAATTCGTATTAGATAGAATTAACCTTCAATCAAAGAAAAGCTCCCTGTTACTCAAATATAGAATAACATGGGAAATTTATTTAATGATAAAAATATTCGAAGACCTGTCAAAACTTCACATTCAATTGCCGGAAAAACTAAAACATTTCAGCGAGAAATTGGAATCCATCTTCTCTTATAAAAACAATACAAACATACTTGATGCATTGTTAAATATGAAGAAGACAATTGGCACTAAATTTGATACTTCCCAACCAACTGTTCATAATGTTTATGCATCCATCGAACGTGGAACTAAACCAGAAGATCCAAAAGCTGCCAACTTTTTAATTGTATTCGACGATATTCTCCAATCGATAAACTCATTTTTGAATGAAAACAATATCGCACTAGATATCATGATAGATAAACTAGATGATTTCGTGATAAAAGAAGAATATGAAATTCAAAAGAATATATTTCAAGCGTTACTAGAAGTTGAATCTAACTATTACCAACATTCCAATATAAGATTATTTCTATTCATCAGAGAAGATTTGTTTAATCGATTAAATCTTGATGAATACGGCAGCGATAAAGTATTTGCCAAAAAAATCAATATCACCTGGTCATTAGATGACATTAGCCAATTAATAGCCAAAAGGATATCCTATAATTATTTCTCGGCATTCAACTTGTCGAAAATTATTGTCGAATTTGAAACCAAATCACTATATATCGATAAAAGACAAAATGAATATATCGAAGAATCAGAGGAAAATAAAAACAAGAATAGGTTTTCCAGAATTTTGTCTCACCTATTTTCAAAAGAAGCAACAAACCAAGTAAAAAGAAGAACTGTTAGTTTATCAGAAGAAATGAGTTGGGATATAATAGAATCTTTGCTACCGAATAAGGTATTCCACTTAGATCAAAATTCAAAAGCGATATTAATTCCGCTAAAAGAATTCATAAAAACTCATTTATCTTGTGCAGATAATGCACTTAATCCCAGATTAGTTATCTCTTTTTTCAATGCAGTCTTCGAGTTTATACTTGAATACTACGAAAAAAATCATGATATCAAAAATATAAAAAAAGTAGATGGAAAATTTCCAATTCTTGATCCGAAAAGTTTTATAGAAATCTATCAAAAATTTAAATCAGATACATTTCAAATATACTTAAAACAATTAGGTGATTGGCAGTATTTAATACACACTTTTCACGAGAAAAAAGGAAAAAGATATTCGTTTCTTTACAAAGACTTAATTTCCCTATTAGAAATTGATAGGAAAAAAGAAGATGATTTCAAAAGATTTTTAGCAATTGTGAATCACGTAGGATTTCTTAGCTGTGATAATCTAAATAAAACATTCGAAGCAAGAAAATATACGCTACCAATTTTGTTTCGTTAATTACGGCGTATAACGGCACGTAAACGCTGCGCTTCGGCACCTTCCTCTCCGTCACGCTTCTTGCTTGGCGAGAAGTCGTGCCGACGCTAACGCCTCCTTCAGAGGCTCAGCTACGAGGAACGTCGGTAAGCAAGTTCGTTAGCCGAAAGACTGTGAAATTTTTCTCAAACTTAAAAAAATATTTACGATTTAGTTTTTAAATAATTTTAAAAGAAGTTTTCATTTTTTCCAAAATTTAACAATTCTAAATATAAAATAACAAAAATAGACTTGGATTAACCAATAGATTATATGCTACAGACAGAATTCATCATTAAAGAAAAAGGTAAGACTCAAGAAATTATTGCATTTTCAAAAATAGAAAGCCAACAGATTGATACAAATATGAAGTTAATATTGATTACTTTCGAAAGAGATTTTTTTAAAAATTTCGGAACAAAATTATTGTTTATGAGAGTAGGAAACAAAGAAGCCGGAATTTATAACAGGTTTAGAGAGAATACTTGGTATCTCACAGACGATTTTGACAAAAAAAATCCATTACATATTGAAATTTATTCCTATAAAGAATATAGAGATAGATGGGAATGGTTGGAAAAAAGAATAAACCCAATTGCAATCACAATAGCAACAATCTTATCAACAATTATCACAATAACTGGAATTAATTTAAATACATACATTGAAAAAAAAAATGGAAAGAATGAAATAGAATTATACAATAACAAAATCAAAGAATTAGAAAATAAAATTGAAGAAATTAAAAAATTAAAATAAATAAACTACCGTCCTTCGGCTAACCTCCGCTAACCACTTCGCTTCGGGACTAGCTCTCGCTCGGTCTGCGACACATAGGCTTCTGGCACTCCCTTTGTCTGCGCAAGTGTCGAGCCAGTCCCTAACGTCCCGTTGGGACTCAGGGTCGGGGAACTTTGGTAAATCAAATTCGTTATGCGTAATCGTTTGAAAAAATTTCACTAACAAGAGTAATAAAATGGAATTTCATGAAAAAACTTTAGAATTAAACATAACACACGAACTTCTCACTCTTGCCGATTCATGGTATTGGTTTCTATACGATATTAGCTTGTGGAAATATTGGCGTCCGGAATGGAAACTTCCATTTTTAAATTATAAAAAATCAACATCTGGAGGTTTTCATATAACTACAGAGGGAAAAAATGACCCAACAGGAAATGCTGGAGGGGGTTATGATGTAAGAATAAAAGCAGGTTTAGGAGGACATTTGCTATTCATCCAGTATAAAAAAGGTGATCTCGTAAAATCAAGTCCAAGTCCAGAAAGCATATTTTCAAATTCCCCACACGAACATTACCTCTTTAAAATAAATAGTACTACAACTAATCAACATTTTTTATTAAAAAATCTGGCAAATGCTGAAGGTAGTAAAATAGGAAATGCTGTGGTTTATGCTCTACCACTCATTGAAAGTATGGAAGATTTAGAAAATAATGCCGGCAAAATAATTTCTAAAACAAAATTTATTTCTGTTTTAGAAATAGATAAACAAGCTGCAAATCAGAACCCCCCAATCTACATTAAAGAAGACCAAGAACATAATTTTAGAGTATGTAAAAAAAACATGGAACGTTGCGAAGTAAACCAAACTTTTTTTGAATTTAATAAAGGAGATAGCTCTAAAGAAATATTTACAGATATAATCATGTTAAATTTTCTAAAAGTAACAAAAGATTTCATAAAATATTTTCAAAACAACAGACTTAATATCGAATATATTGAAATATTCGAACTTTCGTTAATGAATTTTAAATTATATATTCTAAATTTATTTGAAGTCTCAATTAACAGAGTCAATGAACCGAGAATTCAGAATATACTTTCTGAATTAGACAAAAATGAACGAAAAAATGAAAAACGATCAATAGAGATAGTTGAATCTATTTTTTCCGAAATAAGAAAATATGAAGATTTAACTAAAATAAATGAAATACCAGAGTATCAACCCAAATTCTTAGCAAAAATTAATGACAATAATATCATTAATTTAGAAGTGCAAAATTTAGAATTACTCCAGTCATTGGAAAATTTAAATTACATCCAAGTTGGATAAATTACTCTACCAAACGACTACGCATAACAGCGACTTGCCGCCACGCTTCGGAACTAGCCCTCGCTCGGCCTACGGCAAATTGTCCTCCTGTCACTCGCCTTGCTTACGCAAGCTGCGTGCCAGTACCTAACGTCGCGTTTCCGGGACTCTGGGTCGGACAACCTTGGTAAGTCTAGTTCGTTATGCGTAATTCTACAAATAAATATTAAAGAAAGGAAACACAATGTCAAAAAAACTTAGGGAAAATACTGCAATTCAAACCCATATACTTATTCTACAAAATATTATCTCGAGAATGGCAAGCAACAGTGCTAACTGTAAAGCTTGGGCATTAACTTTAATAGCAGCTATACTCGTTCTACTCATAGATAAATCTAGGTTAAGTTTATTTTGGATTAGCTATATTCCATTAGGCTTTCTTTGGATTTTGGATGCTTATTATTTTGGCCTAGAAAATTTTTTTAGAAGTTGCCATGATGAATTTTTAATTAAATTAGATAGTAAAAAATTTGATTTTTCAAGTGTATATAGAGTTCCCAAGCCTTCCGAAAATATAAAAGCTACATTAAAAGCTTTTACTTCTTTTTCAACTAGTCCATTCTATCTACTCTTATCTGTTACAATTTTTCTTACTGTCTGCTTTATTGAATGATACTGACCTCCTCCAGACTAGATAAAAAAAATATAAGGTGGTGTAAGTGACTTTATTAACGGAATCCTTCCTAACTGAAAAAGCAGATACTCTCATGTCTCGTGACTATCGAGCTAGAATTTTTTCCAAAAGTAATTTGGCTAAATCTATTCTTACTGAATCTACTGAGGCTTTTAATGCGCAAACTAGCTATGATATTTTCCTATCACATAGTTATATAGACAAAATTCTTATTTTAGGATTAAAAGCCTTTATAGAAGAATCTGGATTTTCTGTCTATATTGATTGGATTGAAGATAAACAATTAGAACGAAGCTTGATTTCATCAAAAACAGCTTCTGTCCTTAGAACTCGAATGAATAGCTGTAAGGTATTATTCTTTGCAACTTCAGAAAATTCTACTCAATCTAAGTGGATGCCTTGGGAATGTGGATATATGGATGCAAAAACTAACAGGGTTGCAATTTGCCCAATTATAAAAGGACAAAATCATAGTTTTAAAGGCCAAGAATATCTTGGTTTATACCCTTTCGTCGATTATGCACCTCCGAAGGACACTAGCACTAACATTATATGGATCAATGATCCAAATAATTCAAATTATTATTCGAGCTTAAGAAATTGGATAATAGATGGCAAACTCAACAGGCATGACTAATGATGTAACATGTAGGACTACGCATAACAGCGCCTTAACGCTACGCTTCGGGACAAGCCCTCGCTCGGTATTCGACACATAGGCTTCTGGCACTCCGCAAGTGTCGTTCCAGTCCCTAACGTCTCGTTGGGACTCAGGGTCAGCCTACGTTGGTTAGCTAGTTACGTTATGCGCAAATTTAATGAATAATAAGGAAAACTATGAAAATAATATTTTATCTTTTAGGAACATTCACAGGACTGATTTGTTTGGTCGGAACATTGAAATCAGAGGGATTTGGATTTTTCTTTATTACATTCTCCATATCATTCACTCTATTCTTTTTGGGAAATGAACTAGGAAAAAATTCAGAGAGATCCTCTGAATCAAACTTTGATTCGAAAAAACAAGATTTAGAAATACAGGAAACTGATAAACATATATATTCTAATGAAATTAATATTCCACAAATATCTAAAGGTAACATTAGTTTACCAGAACAGGACAATTGGGAAACCGATTATTTAATAGAAGAAGAAAATGCTATTCCTGTAAATCTTCTTACTTTGATTGAATATGTAGATGCAAAAAATCAATATAGCAAGAGACGAATTACAATTAAAAGAATGGTACCATGGGCAAATGAGTATGCTTTATTAGCATTTTGTCATGAAAGACAAAGCCACAGAACATTTAAACTTTCTGGCATAAAATCAATGTGTGATTTGGAGACAGGTGAATTAATTACAGACCCTTATAACTATTTAGTTCAAAGATTTCAAGACAGTCCCCTTGGAAAATGGACAAAATTCCTATCAGAATTTGAAAAAGAAATATTAATTCTGGTATTTGTAGCAAAAGTTGACGGTCGAATGACTGCAAGAGAAAGGAAAATAATATTTGAATATGCAAATCAAAGAGCACAAGATGATTTGGATTTTAATACAGTAGACATTGAAATAAAAAATCTCTATTGTGATTTAAAAGAATTCAACCAATACCTTAATAAAACTAAATCTCTTACTGAAAGTGAAAAAAATAGTTTTATCGCTACATTAGATTCCATAATAAAAGCTGATAAAAAAGTTGATCCAATGGAATTAGCTGCACTAGAGAAGATAAAAGTTAAAATCCTGTAACATTAAACTTGCGCATAACAGCGACTTACCGCTACGCGTCGGCACAAGGCCTCGCTCGGGCTACGCCAAATTCCCCTTCTGGCATTCGCCTTGCTTACGCAAGCTACATGCCAGTCCCTAACNNTCGGTAAGTCTAGTTCGTTAGTTGCCATTTTCTCAACCCAATTTAATTTTAAAATTTAGCGGGCATCCGTGCCCGCTTTTATTTTTTTAACAGCATTTTTTTTCGATTTGTTTTGGAGGACAGGGAATTGTTCCATAAGAACAAAATACACAGCAATCACCTACTTTTGGTTTTAAGAAAAAATTGCAATTTTTACAAGTATAAAAATGTTGACAAGCGTCAGTTGGCATTTCTTCTTCTTTTTGATTACCGCAATTAGGACAGGTTAAAACAGATAAGGTCATTATTTCATTTTTTAAATCCATTGTTATTCTCCTTCAGTAATGCTAGAAACGGTGTATCCAAGAGTATTTTCGATTACATTTTTAAAATCCCTTGGTTTAACTTTACTTTTATCATATTTTATTCTGAGAAGACCAGTCTTATGATGGGAGACAACTTCTATGACTCCAGTAAGTTCTTTGATAGCCTTGTTGACACTATGCTCACAACCGGAACAAGTCATCCCTACAACTTTCATTTGGGTAGTCGCTAAATTTTCCTGTTCTACAATAATTGCATCTGCATTCAAAGAATGAAAAAAAATATCAGAATAGTAAGGGAATGATAATAAAACTACTGCAAAAAGAGTTACAATTCCTAAAAAGAACTTGCTTTGTGAAAAAGAAAGATTTTCTTTTACGTCACATTCACAAGCTATTTCGTCTCTGTTTCTAGTTTTAAGTTTCTGATACCAAGCGAAACCTAAAACTATAGTAGTTAGAGAAATAATATAAGGTCTAATGGGTTGCAGCCAACTAAATGTAGAAGCTAAGCCTCCTATCCCACCTAAAACTCCCAATACCGGAGTTATACTATTCCAGTTCAGATGAAAAC